>JARRRG010000030.1:0-9296 GCA_037380965.1 Deltaproteobacteria bacterium | reverse complement strand
CTCGACTACCTGGGAGACGAATTGAGAGACCACGCGCCGGTGATAAAGGATTGCGACACCGTATGGGACCCGCGTCTGGCCGGCCTCGGAACATTGGAATTCGAACAGATTGTTTCCCTGAAGGGCCCGAGGTCGGCAAGTGGCGGATCACCCACGTACGTGCCCGGCCAACCGGAAGAGAATCTCCCCCTCTTCCGTCGGCATCTCAACCGCATGGGAGCCGACGACGAGGCCATTGAGCGCATCATGAATTCCCCGCTGGGCGTAAATGTGGGGCGGATGAGCCGCTATTCAGAGGATTGGTACACGATCTTGACCAGCCTCGGGATTTGCAACCGACATTTCGTGAACCGTTTCTATAGCTATGCGCTGTGTCATAAACTCTTCTCCGCGGTTACCGGCTTTCAGGTGGAAGAGGATCATCTCAGACGATCTGCCGTGACTATCTGGAATCTCCTGAAAGAGCTCAACTGGAGAGAAGGTTTCGGACCAGATGATGATCGGCCCCCTGAGATCTGGTTCACGCCGATGACGGGTTCGGACGGCCAAATGCTGGAGGTCAGGGACTACTTCGGCAAAACCAAGCTCAGTCGGGAAGACATCACCCAACTGATCCAGGATTACTACGATGAGCGGGGGTGGACACCAACAGGCGCTCCTCCCTCGGCACTCTGAACACGAGCGATCGGAGGCTGCGGAACGAGGTCATGCTCTCGGTGCAGCGCGATGCACTGTGGAGGGAGACGGTTATGGATGCCATGCACGCAATTCTCACGCGACGGAGCATACGAAAATACTCGTCGGAGCCTGTACCGGCCGAGACGATCACTGAGCTGTTAAAGGCCGCCATGAGCGCGCCGACTGCCGGAAATCAACCGTGGCACTATGTGGTGATCCGAGAGCGCAAACTCCTTGACTCGGTTTCCACCTTCCACCCCCACGCGGAGATGCTCAAGCAGGCTTCCGCGGGTATTGCGGTATGCGGCGATCCGACGGTCGAGCGACTCAAAGGTCGCTGGCTGCTCGATTGTGCCGCCGCGACGGAAAACATGCTCATTGCAGCCAATGCCCTTGGTTTGGGCGCGGTATGGGTCGGCATTTATCCGGTGGAGGAGCGGATTGAGGGCCTCAGGAAACTCCTCGGTATCCCGAGCCATGTAATCCCCCTCTCTCTCGTGTCCGTGGGGAATCCCGCAGAGAAGAAGGACCCACCCGCGCGGTTCAAACCGGAGCGAATTCACTATGACCGATGGTAGGAACCGTTGTGGTTTCATGGCCCTCCCTCTCTTCGGGCCATGCACACGAAGAGGGGTTGGTGAGGAGCATTTTGAATGTCGGGCGGCCGCTCGACCTTCCTGCCATCATGTGCCGAGGGAATGACGGAGGTTGCCTCATGTCCGGTATCCTGGATTTTCTCAAGGCGGCTGCAGGCATATGCGAGACCAGTGGGCTGAATCCTGACCGGTGGCAATTCGACGGGAACAGGGCCACAGTGAAGCTCAATGAGGTTGAGCAACTGAAGACGCCCGGTGGAGCCGTCTATCTCAAGGGCAAGGGCCTCAAAACCCCTGTCTTGATCGTCCGGACCGAACAGGGCGACTATCGATGTCTTTCCAATCGGTGCACGCACATGGGGCGTCGACTCGACCCTGTGCCCGGGAAACCGATCGTGCGATGCTGCAGCGTGAACCATTCCTGCTTCGACTATTCCGGCCAGAAGCTGAGCGGACCGGGAAACAAGCCGCTCAAAACGTACCGGTCTGAAGTAAAAAACGGCGATCTTGTGATTTTTCTGTGAGGGCCCGCTGTCCTCACGCGGATCGGGATCGACAGGAATGTTCCCGGGAGAGCCATAGGTACGGCCACCCGGCCAAGCCCTGAATGCGCCCGCAAGATTGAAACAGCGAAGGGCTGACGGCAAAACCACGTTGCGACCTCGCGGGCAGAGGACGTACCATCATCCCCCCTCTCACTCCGGGCCGACTCTCCGCCCTGCATCGCACGACAAAGCCTCAGCTCTCTGAATAGGGTTGATGCAAGGGGCCTCCCGCGGGTATGCTGAAGAGCGTGCGTGTCGCATGGTTCCCGTTGAAACCGCCCCTCGAACGTCCAACGGGCTCACTCATTGCATGCCAGGGAGAATCGCCATGCAGCGGAGTGCTGAAGCACCGTCGACCATGTCGGGGATCTCTCGCCGGAGGTTTCTCACGGTTGCAGCGGCAGTGCCTGCGTGTATCTCGTTTCCCCTTCCCGCCGCTTCCGGCACATCGGAGACACGCCCAACAGGCTTCCAATCGCGGGCGGACTTTTACTCAGCCCACAAGGACCGGTTTCTCGATGAATTCGTTGAAACCAATGAAGGAGCTCGGAACTACCTGGCATCGAAATACGGCCGGAAAATGGCTGACGCGGTAGCAGACGAGTCACTCGCTCGATTCAGGGTGCTTTTGCCGGACATTCCGTATATTGGCGGTTTCGGCAATCCAAACACCACGTACCTGCTCATAGCGGCCTGGTGCGAGGCCTGGCATGGTCCGATGAGCCGGTGGGGCAAGAGTGCCGAGAATACCATGCGAATCCTCTACGATTTCGACAAAACTGAGTTGGCTGAGATTCTCAGGAAAAAGGCGCTGGCCGAGGGGGCGAAAAAATTTTCGAAACAATCGCTGGAAAAGACCCGCGCGTGGGCAGAGTGGACCCAGCGACGCAGTTTCGAGGGGGATTGGGTTGCGTATTTTGTCGCGGGCGACGGGCATGAATTTGATTTTGGATACGATTATACCGAATGCGGCGTGGTGAAGTACTTCCGTAAGCATAATTCCATGGCACCGGCGCCCTATTTCTGCCTCAACGACTTCATTCGAAGTCAGACCCTCGGCACCGGGCTCAGGCGAAGCAAAACCCTTGCCCAGGGCGATGATGTCTGCAATTTCAGATATAAGAAAGGTCGTCCGGTACTTCAAAACTGGGAATCGGAAGTGCCGAAGTTTCACAGAGCCTAGCGGCCTCGTGCAGTTCGGCGGCATTACGGTATCGGCCTTCCTCTTCTCCTCAGCCTGATGCTCGCAACTGTGCGAGTACCGCAATGACCTCTTCCGGGTCGACTCGCTTGGTATAATCTACGTCCACAAACGCCATTCTGATCTTTCGGTCCCGGTCCACCACGTACGTCGCGGGCAGAGGCAGCTCAAATGTCTCATCCCCGTTGGCCGCGGGAAGGTCGATGCCCAATCCCGCATACACGGAACGTAAATCCTCCGGGAGCTGATACACAATTCCGAACTGCCGGGCAACGCGGTTTCCAACGTCGCTGAGCACTTCGAATTTGAGCTTGAGCTTCTCGGCAGTGGAGAGGGAGTTATCCGGCGTCTGAGGTGAGACCGTTACCAGGATGGCGCCAAGCTCTTTGATGCGAGGCAATTCGAGCTGCAGAGACCGCAGCTCCAGATTGCAGTACGGTCACCATCCGCCTCGGTAGAAGCTCAGTACCACCGGTCCCTGTTTCAGCAGTTCCGTCAGTGAAACCGGATTGCCCATTGCATTGGGCAGAACAAAGTCAGGCGCAGTATCCCCTTTGTTCAGGGCAGCCTCGACCAGGCCCGACCGCGCCAGGTCTTCTATCGCGCGATCCATGACGGCCAGGTTGTCTTCAGGAATCTTCCGCCGTGACTCCTCACGGAGATTTGCCAGATCTTGTGTGAGAGACATCGTCAATTCCTTTCTCCGTCAATTCTCGATCATTACGATGATGGGATCGTCCCGGTTTTTTCTCTTTCCCGCAAACCGGCTCATGTCCCCTCGGTACCAGTTATTATCTCTAATGATAGACATGATTGAACCGGAGCGGTAGCCGCTGAGAAGGATTTATGCTCAGGGGAGTGGCCCGGTGGAACCTGTTGTCCCCCGCTCGGTCCAGCTCCGGAAGAGGATCCGGGGGTTCCGGCGCGTGATATCGTTGGCCTGATTACCCGCGGTACTCCACGGGTACCTGAACGCTCGGGTCCAGGCCTCGCGCGCTCATTGTCCCTGCACGGTCGGCAAGCAACCGGCGGTGATAAAAAAGGTGGTGAGAGCTCTCATTCCTGATCGAGGATCCCCCGAACAGCCTGGAGCATTGATTTTGCATCGTACGGCTTGTGGATCGTGCCTTTGGCTCCTGCCAGACTGGCCAGCCACGTAGATTCATCCGGGAAATGACCGCTCGCAACAAGAACCCGCACGTTTGGCTCGATTTCGAGAAGCTTCTCGAGGCAGCGCTTGCCGCTGATTCCCGGCATGATCAAGTCGAGGACAACGAGGTCTATTTTATTGCTGTGCCTTTCATAGATCTGCAGCGCCTGCAAACCGTTGGTCGCGGTCAGCACCTTGTACCCGGACTCTCTGAGGACTCTCGTCCCCCAGGCCCGTATACGGTCCTCGTCATCCACGAGAAGAAGGGTCTCGGTTCCGGAGGCGGGCATCTCTCCTGAGATTTCAGGGTTCCTCGTAACTGCATTCTCAGTGACCGGCAAATGGATATCGAAGGTGGTGCCCCCTCCCGGCTCGCTGTGGCAGGTGATATGGCCTCCGTGCCCTTTGACTATCCCGAATACGATGGCCAGTCCGAGACCCGTGCCTTCTCCAGCTTTCTTTGTCGTGTAAAACGGCTCGAAGATATGATCCAACTGCTCTTTGTCCATGCCGTGTCCGGTGTCGGAGATTCTCAAACGCACGTACCGGCCGGGCTCGACTCCAACATGCGTTCTACAGTACGGCCCGTTCAGGTTGACGTTTTGAGTTTCAATCATAAAGGTACCGCCTTCGGGCATTGCATCCTTCGCGTTGACCGCGAGGTTGAGCAGGATCTGCTCGACCTGGCCGGGATCGGCATTGACTTTTTTCAGTTCTTTGTCCAGGAGGATTTCGATGTCGATCATTTTTGGAATGATGCGGCGCAACAGTTTCTCCGCGTCTGTCACGGAACGGTTGAGATCGACGGGTTGGGAAAGCGTTTCAGCTCTCCTGCTGAATGTCAATATCCGCTGGACCAGGTCCGCGGCGCGCCGGGTCGTCTGGTGTATGATCTCAATGTCTTCGAAATGGGGGTCCTTTTCATCGACATCCATAAGGAGAAAGTCGGAATAGCCGAGGATAACCTGAAGCAGGTTGTTGAAATCATGAGCGATGCCTCCGGCAAGTCTTCCGACTGCCTCCATTTTTTGAGCCTCGAGGAGCTGTTTTTCGAGGATGGTCTGTTCCGTCACATCCCGCTTGACAGCCACGTAGTTCACAATGGCGCCGGATTCGTCCTTGATCGGTGAAATGGTGGCCTCTTCTTCGTACAGACTTCCATCCTTTCTCTTATTGACGAAATGGCCGCTCCAGACTCTGCCCGACCTCAGTGTGCTCCACATCTCCTCATAGAATGCCTGGTCATGCTCGCCGCTCTTGAGGAGGTTCGGATTCTCTCCAAGGGCTTCTTCTCGAGTATACCCCGACGTACTCTCAAACGCGGGATTGACGTACAGCGTAGTGCCATCCGTGTCGGTTATAACGATCGTTTCAGCAGCCTGTTCAATGGCGGTTGCAAGGCGGAGGCGCTCATCTTCCATCTGCTTGCGCCCGGTGATTTCACTGGCAAAATTCAGAGTGGCGGGTCTTCCCTCCCAATCAATCAGGACTGCGCTCATTTCCAGCCACCTGATGTTGCCCCGAGCATCGATGATTCTAAAGGACCAGGTGTCAGACAGCTTTTCCCCTCTCAATCGCGCCAGGTGGCGTGCAAACGTAGCTTCGCGATCATCCGGATGAACAAGCTCTTGTATCTGCTTGGACTTAAGCTCTTCCTCACTGTACCCTATGGACTCGACGGCTTGCTGATTGACGAATTTGATCGTCGCATCCTGAATCACCATTATGGCCTCGTTCGCATTTTCAACCAGGAGGCGGTACTTTTCTTCCGATTCCCGTAACGCCTGTTCAGCCCTCTTGAGCTCACTGACGTCTGTGGCTACGCCTCGAATGCCCACGATTCGGTTGTTCTGCATGATCGGGGACGCGTAGGTGACAACAGGGATGGTGCTGCCCTCCTTCGTGAGCAACGAGTACTCGACTCCGCCCACATCTTCTCCCGCCATCACCCGTTGTACGTTCCGGGCCGCTCGTTCCCGGTCTTCCGGAACAAATGCCGTAACCGCTCTCATCTTTTTCGCGCCATCTTTTTCCGAGTAGCCGCTTGCTTCCAATCCCGCGCGATTAACGAACGTGAGAATGCCTTTCTCGTTTACCTCGTACACGAATTGGGGCAAGAGCTCGGCCAGTTCCCTGTACTTCTTTTCGCTCTCTTTGAGCGCTTCCTCTGCCTGCTTGCGCTCGGTGACGTCTCTGACAATTCCGCGAAAACCCGTGGGGTTGCCTGCGGAGTCTCTGATAAGAGAAATCGACGTTTCACCGACTCCTGGCGGGCCGTGTTTTCTCAGGAACTCCAACCGGGGCGTGTATGCTGTTCGGCCGGTGGTGTATACCCTATTGAAAAGTTCGTACACTTTCCGGGCGACAGACTCATCCATATACTCCCGGTTATTCTTGCCGATCAACTCCGACCTTTCGTAGCCCAGGATCTTGGACAACGCATCGTTACAGAACGTCATGTTCCCGGTAAGGTCGACCTCGTAATACCCTTCCTCCATGTTCTCGATAATGGCGCGATATTTCGCCTCGCTCTCCCGGAGCCCTTCTTCAGCTTGTTTGCGTTCGACAATCTGGAGCAGGAGCTCTTCGTTCGCTTTTTCCAATTCTGCGGTGCGTTCCCGGACGCGCGCCTCAAGCTCGTTTCGGACTTCTTTTTCTATTCTATGCCTTTGCAAAGCCGTCTCGATTGTCGCGCGCAGCTCGGCTTTGGCCACGGGTTTGAGCAGATAGCCGGACGGCCCGGTTCTCTTGGCTCGTTGCAACACTTTGTCATCAGCATAGGCAGTGAGATAGATCACCGGCACATCATGAATCGAGCGGATCAACTCGGCAGCTTCAATCCCATCCATACCTTCACCGAGCATGATATCCATCATCACCAGATCCGGTTGCTTCTCTCGGTACTGTCGAACAGCTTCCTCACCGTCGGCGGCCACAGCTGAAACCTGATAGCCAAAATTCACCACGCTCCTGCGCAAATCCTCCGCGACGATGCTCTCATCTTCTACAATGAGGATGCTAGGGGTCTCCATATTCTTTACCTCCGTGCCTGCTGAGGGCACGCCCTGAATCGTATTCGAAATTCTGTGCCCGACTCGCGATCGAGTTCGACGGTGGCGGCGAGCTGCTGCGCGAGCACCTTCACCAGGCGCAGCCCCAGTGATTGGGTACGGTTAAGGTCTATTTCCGGCGGCATGCCTATGCCGTTATCCCGTGTCACCAGCTCCACCATCTCGCCATCAACGAGCCTCGTTGATATCTGGATTTCACCTTCTCGGCCGTCGGGAAACGCGTGTTTCAAGGAATTCGATATCAGTTCGCCGAGCATCAATCCGAACGGAACTGCGGTATCGAGTTCGATGACAATATCTTCGACATCGATTTTGTACGTTATCGTTCCCGCGCGGTTCCCGTAGTGACGAAAGAGGTGACCCATCATTTGCTGAATATATTCATTGGAATAAATCGCGTTCAAATTCTCTGATTGGTACAGCATCTCATGAACCAGACCCATGGCCCGTATCCGGCTTTCAGCATCATTGAACATTTGAGCATACCGTTCATCCCGGACATACCCGGCCTGCAGGCTGATCAAGCTTGACATAACCTGGAGATTGTTCTTGACACGATGATGCATTTCCCTGAGAAGCAGTTCCTTTTCTTCCAGTGACTCTTTGAGTTGGTCCTGGGCACGTTTGCGTGCGGTGAGGTCCAAATACATAACGACCACTCCCGTGGTGGACCCGTCCGCTGCGAGGCGCGGGGTACCTTGGCCAAGCAGCGTGTAGTCTTGGCCCGTAAGCGGCGAGCGATACGAAAACTCAATATCTGATTGTCGCTCACCCTGCATGAGAGCCTCAAAATAGGCACGGACGTGCGGCTGTCCAGCCACGAGCGGCAAGTCGAAAACATTGTATCCCAGCAGGGGTGTAGGCTGGTCTTCCGGCACACCAAAGATCCGGTTTGACGCGGGATTCGCATACTCGATGACCCCGTTCGCGTCCAGGTAGATAATGCCCATGGGCGCAGTCTCGACCAGTCTGCGGTTGAATTCCTCACTCTCTCGCAGCGCTTTTTCCGCGTGCTTTTGCTCGGTGATATCTCGGTTAATCCCTGTCACCCGGATCGGTGTTCCGTCCGGTTTGCGTGCGACCACCTTGGCCCGCGCCAGATTCCACATCCATTCCCCTGACTTGCGCCGAAGCCGGTGTTCACTCTCGTAAAATGGTGTGCGACCTTCGAGGTGGGCATTGAAAGACTGTCTGATGCCCGAAATGTCCTCGGGATGAACCAGCCGGCCCCAATCGCTGATATGATGATCGGTCTCATCCACGGAGTATCCGAGCATCTCAATCGATCGCTCACTGAAGAAGGTTTCTCCGGTCTCGAAATTCCAGTCCCACAGCCCGAGGTCCGCACCTTCGAGTGCGAGCTGCAAGCGCTGCTCGCTCTCCCTGAGGGCTTCTTCCGCCCGTTGACGCTTCGTTACGTCCGTACCGAAAACCAAGACAGCAGGGGCTCCTTCCCACATCACCCGGACCGGGGTTATCTCATGGGACAATACCCTTCCCTCACGATCGACAATCCTTGTAGTATAGCGATCGGGAGCCGACTCGCGCTGCATCCTGCGAACATAGTTTTGATCGACCATCTCCCGGTCCTCCGGCAAGATCAGATCCAGAGAGGACATCGAGAGTATTTCCTGTTCAGAATACTTCAATTGCTCGAATCCGCTACGATTGATAAATCGGATCTTCCTGTCCTGGACAACAAAAATTATCTCCCTCGCGTTTTCTACCACCAGGCGGTATTGTTCCTCGGATTGCTGGAGCCGCTCTTCTGCTTGTTTGCGCCGAGTAACATTGAGGGTTGTTCCGGCGCGGCGGGTCGGTCTGCCGTTCTCATCGCGTTCGACCACCTTGCCCCGGGATTGGACCCATATCCACTCCCCGGACTTGCAGCGGTGCCGTTGCACGGTTTCGTACATCCGCGCGCGGTTTTCAAGATGCGCGTTGAAAGCCTCGAGAATTTGCGACTGATCCTCGGGATGCACGAGCTTGCCCCATGTACTGATGTGAGGTTCGAGCTCGTCAATCGAGTATCCATGCATCTCAGCCCACTGCTGA
>JARRRG010000029.1:0-9300 GCA_037380965.1 Deltaproteobacteria bacterium | reverse complement strand
TCACCCTGAAACGCGTGCTCGGATTCAGAGACTCCGGGAAGAAGAGCACGTTAACTATGAACTGGTCGCGACCCTGAAGTTGGAGATTCTCAAAGAGGTCTTTCGAACCTTTCTGAAGAATCACGGAGATCCTCGCAAACAATCCTCGCGGTGGTCAGATTTTCAGGCCTATGTTGATTCCGAGGGGACATATCTCGAGAGGTTCGCCACATTCTGTGCCCTGGAGGAACATTTCCTATTGGCCGATCCGTCCATGGAGAGCTGGAGGGACTGGCCGGCCGGCCTCCGTGACCCCTCGAGCGAAGAGGTACGGAAGTTCCGCCGGGAAAATGAGAACGCGGTCCTTTTCTGGATGTACCTCCAGTGGCAGATCGATGAGCAGCTCAGCAGCGCGCACCGATATGCCATTAAAAAAGGAATGGTACTCGGGCTCTATCACGATGAAGCTCTTGCCGTGGACCCCAGCGGCGCAGACTTCTGGGCCATGCAGAAACTCTTCCACGAAGGATTCACGATCGGGGCTCCTCCCGACGCCTTTGCCCCTGAAGGACAGGACTGGGGATTCGCGCCGCCTAACCGGGAGGAGATCCGGAACTCCGGTTACGAACCGTTTCTCAAGAAACTCTCGGCAAGCTGCAAAGATGGCGGAGCATTACGGATCGATCATGTCATGCAGCTCCATCGCCTCTACTGGATACCTGAAAGCAGAAAACCCTCGGATGGAGTCTATGTCAGAGACTTCGAGGACGACCTGCTCAACCTGCTTGCCCTGGCAAGTCAACGCACAGGAACCGTCATTGTGGGAGAAGACCTGGGTACCGTCCCTATGGAGTTCAGAGAAAGGCTGATGGCCAGAGGGGTTTTCTCATACAGATTGTTCTATTTCGAGCAGGATGGCCACGGCAATCTGGTGCCTCATTACGACTATCCGGAAAGCGCCCTGGCCTCGATTACCACCCATGACCTGCCTACCTTGGCTGGATTCTGGTCGAACCGCGACATCGACGTCCGCTGTCAAATAGGCCAACTCGATGAACAACAGGGAAAGCGCTTTCGAGAAGATCGTATTCTCCACAAGACCAGGATCGTGGAAAGGCTAGTCCAGGACGGCTTTCTGAGTTCGCGGGAGGCACAGGCGGCCCGGAGCTCCCAATTCCTGACGGAGGCTCTCCATTCGGCAGTCCTGGCTTTCCTGTTTCATACCCCGTCCAAGCTGGTCCTGGTTAACCAGGAGGACGTCTTCCAGGACGAACGACAGCAAAATATACCCGGTACTGTCACGGAGCACGCGAATTGGGTAACCAAAATGTCCTACACGGTTGAGGAGCTGCGAGCGCATCCTAACGCACTACGAATGACGCAGAAATTCAAAAACCTCTTGCAGCAGTCAGGTAGATCGCCTCGACGTGATTGAGGCCGGTCCCGAGGCACCCGCTTCGCAGGCACGAGGGAAGCCTCATGGCAGGACTCGCAGAAGACCTGAAAGGAAAAAGGCAGAGGTGGATTCAGGCGGGAGATCGCGCAGCACTACGGTTCCCAGGAAGTTGAGATGCTGAAGACCGGCGGGAAAGGCTCCTTACGTTCGCGCGTTGTCGAGCAACCCTGTTCAAGGATCTGTGTGCCCCATCCCTAATCTCGGTTGTCGCGACTTATTCAAAGAGAAATACTGGTCGGTGAAGATAATGAAGAGGGCCAAGGAGGTCCGCGAAAACATGGGTGGCAGATCAACCACCACTTTCCGCCGCGCCCCTGACGCATGCACGGTCCGGCGAGGATGTAAAACTGAGCGTAAGATTTCTGCTCATCAAGGTGACGTCCCCCCGCCATCTCTCGATCTTTTGGATCGCCTCGGCTTCCCACGGAAGCCATGTGGCTCGCTTTCTGATACGGATGGAGGCTTCCAGTTCGGGAGGAACGGGAACACTGAAACCATAAGGACCATCGATGTCCGTGTACCGTCTGAAATCGTTGAGGATTTTGATTTGGCGGCGGGTCAATCTTCCCTTCAGCTCGCGTGCCTTCTTTTTCGCCAGAGCCTCGAGGCCCTTCCAGGCTGAATCGTTCTTTTCTTTGCAAGTTATGAGTTCACAAAGGAAACGGTAATTCTCTCTGAATTCTCTGGGGATGCTGGCTAGATCAGGGTAATGGGCAGTTTTGTCAGGTCTCATTGTCGCTCCCAGGTTAGGTCAGAGTGATTGAAGATGCGCTTGGGCACTGCCGTGGGCTCGCGGAAGCGGGCATCGGTGTGATGCCCTAACAGCTTGCCGAAATATTGTCAAGCATTGGTTTCACTTTATATTCTAAGAGTTGGATATTATTAACTCTAATTTGCGATAACAATTATTTAGGCTGGTCTCGGTACAACCGCTCATGCCTCTTCAGTACCTCGGGATCCATCTTGATCCGACCCTTGTATTTCTCCAGATATCTCTCGAGGTTTTTCTTTTCCTGATAGGAGAATACCGTCGTCTCGATCATTCCGACCACCTGCTCCCCATAGGGGAGCTCACGAACAAAGGCTACTCCGCTCATGAGCGTTGTTTGGTTGACCCGGGTCGCGTGTATGTAGCAACCGATCAAAATGCCGATCCCGGCCGCGATGACGAACCAGACGAGATACTTCAGGATTTTGAGCATGTTGGATCTCCTCATGTCGTTGACCGCGGCTTGTTCGATTCCGCTGGTCGGTTGTCACGGGAATTCAGTCGGCGCGGCGGTCAGAGATAGATGATCCCGATGCAGGCTACCAACCAGACAATGGTGCACGCCAGCAGGGGCGGATCAGTCAGGAGCATCGCGGTCGGGGAACCGCCGTCTTCTCTGTGGTAAATCAAGTACATATAACGAAAGATACCATAGGTCACTATCGGAATGGTGAACATCATCTTTTCCGCTTCAACACCCATGGCCGGGTTGCCTCGTACCGAATAGAGGCAGTAGAAGATGAAAGTCGACGTGGTCACCACCTGCAAGAGCTGGTCGAGGAGTGACACACTGTAGTTTTCGAGCACAGGGCGGTGGCAGACCGCATCATCGCACAGGATAACGATTTCATGCCTTCGCTTTCCAAGGGCAAGGAGGATAGCCACGGAAAAGGTACACATGATCAGCCAGCTCGAGACACCCACACTGATTACCGACGCGCCTGCCAGGACACGAAACAAGAAGCCCGTCGAGATGACGAGTACGTCCAGAATTACGACATCCTTAAGTTTGAAAGTGTAAAGAACGTGGAGGACCATATAGGTGGCCAAGAAGAAATAGCACGTTGGCGGTGCTTCAACAGCCGCGGCGAGGAGGAAGGAGGCTGCGATCAACACTACCATGGATCCCAGCGCGGTAGGCACGGAAAGGTCTCCGCTGGCAAGGGGACGTTTCTTTTTCAAGGGATGCACGCGGTCCTGCTCCATGTCCGCGTAATCGTTCAGTATATAGGTAGCGGAGGAAGCCAGGCAAAAGCTGAAGAATATTACCGTGACAGAGACTACGTCATCGAAAGACGTGAGCCTGGCGCTGAAGATCAGGGGCATGAACACGAACCCGTTCTTGATCCACTGGGTCGGTCTCATGAGACGAAATAGATTCTTCAATGTCTTCATTTGGTTACAAAGTCCTTGGTCTCATTGAAGGGAGTCGGCGCCTTCGCTGGAACAAAGGAAGGACCACCCTTGAAATGAAACAGGGGGATAAACCGTGGCTAGGCTGGCACCCGGTCTGCGACTGAACGTCCACCTGTTTCTCGATCTGGGCTCTGTGTCTGGTCGCGGCCCGCGAAAAAGGTCCTTGGCGGCACGAACGGTTCCGGCTCCGAGATTGCCGAACATTCTCCTAGCACAACGTACATCCCGTGTAAATTGAAACCGTTTGCCCCGCGCGAGCGACCGCTTCGGCTCGCTGAGCCCAACCCTCGTCCACGTGTTTCCAGCCGAAAGAGAGAGATGATTTATACTTTCTAAAAGGGAGTAGCACATGGAACATCAGAATCATCTTCTGCAACAGGAGAATCGGAAGATACGGCTCCTGCGAATGACAACAGACTTTCTCGTACAAATTCTCATGACGAGATCCGTCGTGCCAGAGGAGGCCGATAGAATGATTAGAGGCTTGAGAGGGTTCGCGCTGAAGCTCTTTCCCGGAAAAGAACGGGCGTTTGACCTCATTTATCTCCCGCGCTTCCGGAGAGCAATGCTCGAGGCAGGTTACCCGGAGATTCCCGAAGTGCTGAAGTGGTTGGACGTGACCCATGAGCCCGGAAGACACCATGACGTTTGAAAGGGATTTACGAGAGCCGCGAATCCGCGCATCATCGGCCGCACGGGTCATCAGCCGGGAGCAGCCGCTGGTCGGGTGTATCTCCAGAAGCCATGAATCGGAACAAGACGTGCGATCCGGCTTGAGACAGTGGTCTCTCGAAGGACCAGGAACTTCGACAGCTCGCTTCATGCACGGTCAATGCGCACATTCCTTTCACTCATGACCTCTTTGAACGCGGTCGCGTCTCCCGTTACCTTTCCCACAATGTTCACCGCGGAAGCCGGCACTATTCTGCCCGGCGAGCTCATCGGGGTGAGACCGAAGAAAACACAGAAGGCTTTGCCTGTAGGCCAATACCCCAGGTCTCCGATTTCCACCACCTCCCTCGCGGTCTCGTCCAGCTCGGCATCCACAGGGATCGAGAAATAGATCTCATCCCCCCATGTGTTGAACGTCGATTCCAACGGTAACGCCTCCTGAATTTTTCTCCCCGTCGGGGTATCAGTCAATTCGGCGTCTATAGAGAGCTTCCCGATGTGGATTCTTATGTTCATTCGGCTCACCCCCACTCACAAAGCGCTCGAAAGATCCCATTCTACGGGAAGAGGTGAGGGGAGGCAAGGTAACGTAGCGATCCCCTCCGGGTGTGCACGGATGGAGGGGAATTCAGGCTGTCCATCACTTCCGGCATACCGTGCCCGAGCAATTGAAATCGGGCATGGGGTACCCTATGATTCAATGGGAAGCGTAGCTTACAAACCGTGGAGGACAATCGATGATGTCTGATCCTGTCAACCGCGAGGAAGGCGATCCTTCATTCGACGTTGACGGGATGCTCGGTCGACTGGCCAAGTGGCTTCGAATCATGGGCTTTGACGCCGCATTTCCTCGCAGTGCCCCGTCGGAAGGGCGCGTATTTGTGACAATGAAGAAAGACGTGCGCCGGCCGGGAAGCGTGAGCATAACCAAGATCGGTCCGATGGACCAGCTTGCAGAATTCCTGGAACAGACAGGGATCGATCCGAACCCGGCTCGCGTGTTGAGCCGGTGTCTGGTCTGCAACGTGCCGGTAGGAGAGACTACCCGCGAACGAGCCGCAGGTCGAGTTCCCGACCGCGTTCTTCGAACGAGTTCATCTTTCAATGAATGCCCTCGTTGCGGTCGAATTTACTGGGAGGGAACGCACGGGGAACGTATAAGGAAGCGCCTGAAAAAGGTTCATGGATGGACAGATCCAACCGGAGTGGATTCGTCGTCCGCGGATTGATATGAACTGGTTCTCCATTGCATTGGGTTGTGCTTTCCTGACCGCACGCTGCGACCCCCTTTCCAAAGGAGATACACGAGGAGAATGGCGAACGGATCGCGGGCAGCTTCATGTTAACGGTTGCCGGTGTCATCCTCGCTCCCATCTTCCTTTCCCGTGACCTCAAGCCCATTTCTATCGATTCCGCGGTCGTTCGAACATGGTCCCCTCCAGCGAACCACCGGTTTCAGAGGAAGCTCACCTTGGCAATTGATCGACCCCTGGCCCGGTCATTGACCGGAGCGACCGAGAAATCAACCGAACGAGGCAGCTCATCGAACCAGGAAGAAGGAAAGGGAGGACAAAGCGTGGTGCCCCGGAGCTCGGGGAGGCCCATGAGGGGGGATTGCAGCCAGGCCAAGGATCGGGCTGGCGCCGGTTGTGAGTATCTGAAACTGGTTCGACCGGTTTCCCACCCCTTTGCGGGAACCAGGGGGGAAAAGACCTCCGCATGGAAGCTGCCCGCCATCCCAGAAGCATCGTGGGTGCTCAGCGGAAGGTAGTTTCTGCTGAACCGGTAGGTTCGCCAAGGAGCTCTCCCCAGTCGCGGGTTGTTCGGTACACCTGTCCAAGGCCATAGAGTGAAATGGTCATAAAGATCGTCTGATCGGGTTCCTCGATTTCCCGCGTTACCGGATCCCGGGCTCTGGCTTCTGAGTAACGCAGCTCAACGTTCCAGCACTGTGGATGGTAGATAAGGCCAACGCTCGTGTAATAGGAGAAGTGAAATTGGTGGGTGTACTGATTCTCGAAGAAGCAGTCCAGAGTGGAACCCAGTTTGACTTGAACGTTTACGTTGGTCTGTCGGTTCAGGTCCTTGCGCGTCTCGTCTTCCACGAACTGGTGGAGCACCCGCAACAGATCACCTCGATGATCCATTACTCCAAGACTGAGACTATACTGACGGGCGCGGTTCTGAAGAGGATCGTAGTCGGCCTGGGCTACCAGATCCACCAGGGAATGGGGCTTGAATGTGAGCTCGGCCTGACAGCTCGTCCAGCCGGAGCCGAGGGGATATCTGTGCTCCTCGGAGTGCCCCGTGGCTCTCAGATTTGAGAAATCATACCCTTGCGAGATCCTGAGCGTCATGAAATCGAGATATTGATGCGGTCCCAGTCGACCTGTCAATGCCTGGCGAAGTTCGGCGGTGACAAGGCTGATCTCGTCCAATCGGTCCGATTCGTCGAATTGGGGATAAATCTGCGAATCCGTGCGCGGTCTGTACGTCCACGTGAACCGAGGGCGCACGTTATGCTTGATTCTCTGAAAGCCAAGAAAGGCGGCGTTGTAGACTGAATCCAGGTCGGTAAAGAGATCCCCGTTCAGTTGAAACAGGTCTGTGCGCAGAGCGGAGACAGATCGCAGGCTCTTGTCGTGTTCATAATACCGGGCCGAATAGGCCTTGCCAAAATAGGTAATGGAAGGCTCGATCTTGAGGTACCGGCCCAGCACAATGGGAAGACTGACCCGGGTGTCGAATTGCAGGCGGCTTCCCAGCCACTGCTTGTGCATGATGGGCGCGTAAAAGTGATTGTACACAATGTTCGAACTCAAATAGAGAGGCGTATAGGGGACCTGCTGATTGAAGGCCGTTCCCGTTACTATGGGGAGATTCTGGACCGTAACGGCGTTGTCCGGTATATCGAGATTGTCGAAATGCCTCGCCTCAGCCTGAAACAATAAATTGTTCGACTGCCTGTACACCACGGCATTTGATTCGAGGTACCTGACCCTCTTGCGCCTGTCGAATCGGCCCCCCCAGATTTCGAAGTATTCCCGATCCGACACCCACGCAACGTTTGCCTTTAACTTGACCAGCCCTGCCAGATCCTGATCGTGGCGCCATGTTACGTAGAAGCGATGACTTCGTGGATCGGTTTCCGGCCCAAATTTCCAATCGTACGTGTACTCTCCGTAAAACCGGCCACTGAGGTCTTCGTAGGGGACGTATCGACACTCCAGAGATGCCTGGATTGCCCTCTTCGTGCAAATCCTGGGGGTGATCGTTGCATCCACACTTCGTGAAATCGCCAGGAAAAACGGAAACCGAACATCGAATCCCCTGAGCGTGCTGTTGGAGAGGCTGGGCATGAGGAATCCGGTCTGCCGCTTCTGCTTCACCGGGTAGACTAACCAGGGGAGGTAGAACACAGGAATATCCTTGATGTAAAATATTCCGTTCTTGAGCGTGCCGTACCCCTCAAGTGTCACGTCCAGATCCTGACCGGTGATCCTCCAATCGGGCCTGGCTCCATCGCACGTCGTGAAACTGCCTTCCTCAACGCGATACGTCGAGGTACCGGTTCGTTCCAGCTTTTTTCCCTCGAGGTAGACATTGTGCTTGGTGAGCAGCAACTTGCCATTGAAGAGAACTCCCGTCGCATTGGCAAGTTTCAGCGCTATCTTGTCTGCCTCCACCACGTCGCTTCCCATACGGACTATCACTCTACCGCGTGCGGTCAGCTCCCCGGTACTACCCTCATACTGAATGCTGTCCGCTCGCATACGAGTGTTGCCCTGCCTGAGCGTAACGTTGCCGCGGGCGGTATACGTGTTCGTATCGTAGTTAAAGGAGAGCCTTTCAGCCGACAGTTCTATGGGAACATCGGTAGGCAAAATGGTTGACTGCTTCAAGGGGCTGGCTGCATTGCTACCATCCGTGGGCCTTTGCGCCGCGCTCAAAGGGGGAGTCAGTGTCAAACAAACGATCACACAATACGAGAACAGGCTGAGCAGCCGCTCATGAGTTATCCGATCTCTTCTGTGTATGAACTGACCCTTGCCTGCCATCCTGCACGCCTCACTCAGATGGTGAGATCCTCTCTCAGCCTGTCCCTCCGCAATCGGGGACTGATTTCCCGAGAAGTCAATCGTTCCGGGGTCCGCCGCAATGATGCCTGACACGGCTACTTTTCACTTGTCTCCAACCGGTACGGAGCTCCACTCGGTTGTGTGCTCTCCCGGCTCATCACTCTTCCCCCAGACCGCAGGCACGACGAACGGGGCCGATCATGTACAGTGATCCGGCAGCCAGCACCACGTCATCCCTCGATGCCTTCTGTAACAGCATTCCAAATCCATGCTCTATGGTCTCTGAAACGGTCACGGGAACTCCGAGCTCCCGTACCCGGGATGCCAGCTGCTCCGCGTCCAGTGCCCGATCGCCCTGAGGGGAGACGCAAACCACCTCTCGGGCCAGCGGGGCGAGGATTCTTGCCATCTCTTTCCAATTCTTCTCCCGCAGCATCCCTGTAAGGACAAACGGAGAGATCCCAGGGTAGAGTTTCCTGAACGTGCTCTTGAGGAGCCGCATGCTCTCCGGCGTGTGAGCGCCGTCAATAATCACGTCGGGTGATCTCTTGACAATCTCGAATCTACCGGCAAACCTCGCCTTCTGTATACCCTGCCGCAAGGCCGCGTCGGGAACAACGAATCCCTTGGCTCTCAATTCTTCCACAGCGGCGCAGGCAAGGGCCGCGTTCTTAATCTGATGCCCCCCGGCCATGGCAAATGTAAGATCCTCTACTACCGACTTCTCTGACACGTAACTGAATTTCTGGATTCCGGTCCGGATGGCTCGAAAATCCCGCCCGAATTCCCTGAGGGGAGCATCGTTCTGTCCAGCCACTTCCCTCAGTACTTTCCGGGCCTCGCTCCTGCTTGCTCCTGTGAGGAGCGGGACCCCTCGCTTGATTATCCCGGCCTTTTCCCGAGCGACAGATGCAATGCCGACGCCCAGG
>JARRRG010000028.1:0-12517 GCA_037380965.1 Deltaproteobacteria bacterium | reverse complement strand
GCGTTTGTGCCGAAGTCCTGGATGAGCATGATCTGCCTTTCGGTCATGCCCGCGCCGGAAGGAACCAGCGCGCAGCCGATTCGCATCGCGCCCTGAAGAAAGCCGAGGCCTCCGGTAAACAGCCCCATCCCGTAGGCATTCTGGAGCACGGTATCGGGTCGAACCTCCTGTGCCCAGAGGCCGCGGGCCATGCACTCGGTCCACTGGTCGAGATCTTCCCTCGTGTACGGGCCGGTGATCGGTTTGCCCGTTGTTCCGGAGGAAGCGTGGATACGTACGACTTCAGGCATCGGAACCGCACACAGGCCAAATGGATAGTTGTCCCGCAGCGCGGTTTTTATCGTGAAGGGGAATTTGGACAGATCCGCAAGTTTCTGGAAGTCCTGGGGTTTGACTCCTTTGTCATCAAATGCTTTCTGATAGTACGGAACATTTTCGTACGTCCACTGAAGGGTTTCCTTCAATTTTTCGGTTTGAAAAGCCTCCATCTGGCTCTCACTCATGGTTTCGAACTTTTCGTCCCAGAACTTCTCCGACATGGCAATGCCTCCTCGGCAAAGGGTATGTTTGTTAATTAGTTAACAGAGCATGGGGCAGGGAAGAATCCGATTGAAGATATGAAATCACACGGTTGCTGTCAAGTCAAAAGGATGAGCGACAAGCCAGGTTCGGGGACTGGAGGGGCCTGAACCGCACCGCGAGCCCGAGCCATCCGCGAATGGCTCGAATCCCCGGGCAAGCACCCTGCATTGTTCCGAGCGCGGGGGCATCATGACTCGGCGTGAATCGGGTACGCTGCGATATCATCTCAAGGCCGGACCCGGACAACACCCGATCCGTGCACAATCGACTGTCGGTGAGTTATCCCGGGGAAAACCTCCCTTCCGGACCGTCCGGAGACTTAGAGACTGGTCGCTTGAGCCTCACCTCCGGCTGCTTGCAGCACGAGATCGGCCGCGTAGCGCGGACCGCCCGGTCGGGCAATCTTCCCGGCATAGGTTTCCGCGGCGGAGCGAAACGAGGGTTTCAGTAGTTGACGGGTACCCTCGAGCACCTGAGAAGGAGTGAAATCTTCTACGGGATAATGGAGTCCCGCGCCGATCCGGGCGAGCGCGCGTGCGTTAAAGTCCCGTTCGAAGTCATTGCCGGGAAAAACGAGGCTGGGTAAACGGTGAAGCAATGAGGCCATCGCGGTATTTTGGCCGCCGTGAAAAAGGAGCGCCCGGCTGCGCTTGAGGATCGATCGCCCCGGAACGAACCGCAGCCATGTGGTGTTCGAGGTGGCCGCGGGGAGGGTGGGCAGTGCAGGATGGTCTCCTACCGCGACGATTGCATGGAACTCGGTGTTGTCGTATGCCTCGGGAATCACGCGGGTGTACTGGGCCGGTCCGATTTCTCCCGTGCTGAAGTAGGCGAAAACGATTTTCTTGCCGTGGGCTCGTTCGAGCAGACCCGGCGGCAACGGAGCCAACTCGATCTCAAATCGGGGACATCAGACAGGAGAGGCTCGATCTCAGGTACCGTGGGGGCGATCTTGATGTCACTTCTCGTGAAAAAGAGCTCCGCTACGTCCTGAATGGGCTCAAGGCCGCGTTCGGCCAGAATCCGGTTGAAGCCGCTGATAGCCTCAGCGTGGCATGTGCCCCATTTCTCGGGAAAGAGGGGCGAAACGAAGCGAGGGTCGGCCGGGCTGCATGCCGTGGAAACGACAGGCAAGCCCACATGGGCAGCGGTAATCGGCGCGGTAAGCTTAAACTCGCTGACCAGGACATCAGGTTGAAAGCGGTCGATCGCTCTTTCTTCAGATTCGAGGGTCCGCCTGAGGTACGCCTCCCTCGTCAGATTGAGGAAGACCGCGGCGTCTGACAGGTTGTGGATCGGGTGATGAGGCCCCGGCGGGTCCGGGACGACTCCTTCCATGAAGGGAAAACCCCCTTCGGATACATACTTGGCTCCTTCACCATTGGTGAGGAAGAACGCTTCGTGTCCGTACCGGCGTACGTGGTCCGCTATGGCCAGACATCGGGTGATGGTTCCGATTGCAGCGCCACGAGTGATGAGCGGCAGAAAGAGAACTCGCATAATCCACCATATCCTCGAATTTTCTCGGGTGACCTACTTGAGCCATGTTTGCCCGGCTCACGGTGCACGGACCGAGAATGATGTGCATCGCCTCTCACGAGGGCCTTTCTCCGTGAAAAACGCGGGGAGTCTCTCCCAAGAGCCTTATCCCGTTACGGGTGCAACGCGCTGCCCCGTCAGGGCGTCGCCCCGGTTTGAGGGTGTTCGCGCAATAAAAGACAGATGTTACTCCAGCGGCTGCAGGCTGCCTCACTATCGCGGTCCGCTCCGATTCCGCGGAATACCAACTCATCGAAGGGGACGTCCGCGTAAGTGTAGGAAGGCGCCCGAGGACTCGCTCTCGCGTAGAGTTCGGCAGAGCTCGTATGTCGCGGGAGCGCCCCACCGGTCGAAGCCCGCCTGCTATTCTGAACGAGCGCGGGCCGAAGAAGGGGTGGGAAGCCTCGTCCCGAAATCATTGCATAAGTGATTTCAGTCGGGCCCGGGTGTGCTTTGCCAGCGTCGCCTCCAATACGGGTGTGACTTCGGGTGCGGACGCAGGCCCCACCAACTTCACGATGACGGTAACCGGGGTTCTGGTCGCGCCGGGTTGACCGGAATTCGTCTTGCCTGAGCCGGGGACCTTTATCCCGAGGCGCTTCATCTCCTTATCGAGGCCGGTAATCTTCAAGAGGCCCTCGTGTTTCTTGAGGAAATCCTTTACCGCAGGGATTTTCGCCAGCGCATCCGCCGCGACCACAACGGTATGAAGGCCGACGAGCATGTCCAAATGGAACGTGTCGAGGCGAATGTCCCCCATGGCCCCGACACCGATTTCCGGTCCCTTCAGCTTGAGATTATCGGTCTTGGCTACGCCCGATTCCACCCGGAAATCGCAGGTCAATGAATTGAAATCGAGAAGGTTGCCGCTCCTTGCTGCGACCTGTGGGTCGAGCAGCGTTCCCACCAGCAACCGGGCCTGGTTGAGCATTGCCATGAGACGCCCGGCTTCGATTCGACCGTTCCCCACGTTTACGGAAACCTGCCCCTTCAAGGTCTCCAGGGATGTGACCCGTTTCAGCGATCCCTTCGCGGTCAACGGTCCCCGGATCAGGCCGGCCACCCTCCCGGTAATTTCCGGAATCACGACCGAATCTCCCCTGAAGTCAATGACTCCTTTCATCTTCTCCAGACTCCAACTCGCGTTTCGGGGTCGGTAATTGACCTCGATGAGGCGAACGGATCCTGCGGGGAGCACCCCGGTTTTCGCGGGTTTCAGACTGAGCGACGCCTCCAGCGAGCCCGACAGGGGCGATCCGTGGGCCGCGGGGACGTAACGCAGGAGTCGGCTCACATTTCCCTTGAGCAGATCAACGGTCAATCCCTGAAATTTTCCATGCCGATTGCTCAGAACTCCTTGGCCCCGGGCCGCCATGCCGGGCAGTGTCAAAAGAGACTTTTCAAGTGTCAACTCTTTCCCGGCGAGTGTTCCGGACGCGGTAAGGGAACCTCTGACACCTCCGGGTTTGCGGAACACATTCTTCGCACTTATATCGAGGTGGGTGAGGGGAATATCCAAAGACCAGTTCAGATCGGAGACCGGACCCGCAAATCGTATCTTTAGCGGCGCGTTGCCCTTGATTTCGAGATCTCGGAGGGAATCCAGCTCAGCAAGAGTGATGATGTTGCGGTCAAACATTATGGTGGCATGGCCGGAGATCCGCGGATCAGGGCTTCCCAGGTTCATGAAATCCCCCCTGGCCTCGACGAATTCTCTACCCTCGATCCCGCGCCTGATTCCAATGCCCGCATTTTTTACATCGATCTTCGTGCCCTTGACCGAAACCTTGGCGTCAAAATGAACGAATGCCGGAGAAAGCCACCGGCTCCGGGGTGTCAAACGAAGGCGGGCCCCGGCCATGTCAACCCGAGCGACTGCGTTGAGGTACGTTCCAGCCGATGTCTTGGTGCGAGCGGGAAGCCACTTGCCTTTAAGGGAGAGGCTTCCCCGCTTGCCGGCAGGCTTCTCCAGATAAGGGGCCCAGACGATGCGGGCACGGGTGGCCTGGCCGGTCACATCGAACCAGAGATTGTCGATTCGCCCCCGGACTCTTCCTCGAACCGGCACGCGCCCCTCAATCGTGAGCTTGTCCGGTAGCTTGATACCGAGCGCCTTGGCCCACTGAGGCTGAAACGACATCTCGCCGCTGAGGTCGAGCATCGGCTTCTTGGAAAACGGATGCCCGATCGTGCCCCCGACCGACGCGAGCCTCTTTGGTCCGAGAATCTCAAGATTCTCGAGGAGCAGTTCTGTGGGGCGCAGCTTCGCCTGAACACACAAACGGAGAGGATGGCCCGCAACGGCCAGGAATCCTCTCGGTTTCGCGTTCTCCAGGACCAGTGAAGCGTCAACACTCCACGGCTCTTTACGGGTCCACCGTCCTCGGATGCTGCCTTTCAGGACGCCGTTGTGGGGGTCCAACGGGAACGTGGGCCCGAGTGTGTCGCCAAAGAATTTCAAGGGAAGGGAAACCGTTTCTCCACTGGCCCGAATCTCTTTGAGCTCCGAGAAATCCTCGGTAGCGATGAGAAGCCCTTCGACATCCACGCGGGCCGCCTCATTAGATTTCTCTTTCAGGACCGCTTCGAACGAGAGCAACGGAAGGTGTCCCCGGTTCCAATTCAGTTGGGCGCGCAGCTTGTTCAGATCCAGTTTTCGGGCCGGTTCCGCCCAAGACGGGAAATAGGGATAAAAAGGCTGCAGATCGAGGGATTCACTGGACAGCTCCATTCGGACCTGGACGGGACTCGATTGATCGGCGGAGAGTGAGACGGTGCCGTCAAGGTTCACGTCGTTTCCCAAGAGCCCTTCCTGGCCCAGTTGCGCGGAGAGATCCACGGAGAAGCCGGCGCCGCCTTCAGTCTCATGCAGCCGACCATTGATACCGTGGAAGGGAATTACGATCTCATGCCCCCGCGTGGTCTGTTGATCGATCAAGTCTATCCGGCCGTCTACGAGATAGACATTCTCGATGATCCATTTCAGGACCGGCCTCTCGCCTGTCGGTTTGCCGGGGAGCTCCTTACTTCCTTGACTCTCCGGCACGGACGCTCCCTTGCCCCCGGCTTCTCCTGGTGCACGCTCTCGTTCGCCGATTCCCGGAATAGGGAGGAAGCCGAACTGCACGGCGCCATCGGGCAGTCGTTTGATTGCAGTACGAAACCGTTCGACGGTAATTGCGTCAATAACGGCCTCTCCCCGGAGCAGCGGAGCCAACCGGGGCGACAGCACAATTCTGTCGGCTGAGAAAAGCTCCTTTCCTTCGATGGTCTGAACGGAGATTCCTTCAAGAGAGAGGCGCACCACATTGGTGGCCGAGGGCGAGATCTTCATGGCCCCGAGAAACACGCGCTGGCCGGTGAGCTCACTCAATTGCTGCTGGACGTTGTTTCGTATGAGATCCGTCTCAGGCAGGAGAAAGATCGCCACAACCAGTGACGCGGCTACGGCCGCGAGCACCGCGAGAATAATCAGAGCTATCCGTACAAATCGCCTCATTTTGTCTACTCAGCATGGCCTGATATCAGGCTCGCCCGCGCGAGTCAAGGTCATTGCCGCCTTCAGGGAATGAGAACCCGGGCACGTACGCCCGGCTCGATGAACGGGAGCACCTATCCTCCGCGTCTCCGGGACAAAAAAGAACCGAGGACACCGAATCCGATTCCTCTCAGAAGCCTCTCTGTTCCACGCATTTATTCTGCATCGGCTTCGTTGTTTTCCTCTCGGGGCCGATGAATGTTCACGGAGACGAGGGCAGGTTTCATGCCTCCTTGCCTGCGTTTGAAATTTTCCAGGGCCTGCAGCAGGTGGAAGTCCTCCACTCCGTCCCACCGTTCGGGATCTTCTCGTCGCCCTGTTTCCGCGCACAGGAAGAGGTTCAGTTCGGGATCCTGGCCGAGTCGAGCAAGAACGATCTCTCGAGGAAGGTTGTCAGGCCCTTTCACTGTACGGACCAGGATGTGTTCATCCTGTTCCAGTTTTATGTACATGGTCGTATCCTCAGCAGAGAAGAATGAGCGCATCAAGAATGCTCTCTCTAGAACGCATGAGCGGATTCTGGCAGATACGGGAGCTGATTTCAATGCTGCGGAAATCAACACGAGAAACGGCTGGTGCGGCTCCACGCACCGTGTCCGGAAGGGGCTTTTGAGTCAAGGGGGCTGAAAATCGCGGCACACCCGCGGTCGCCGTTTCCAGGGGAAAACCCGCCACGCTCGCACCCGCGACACCTCCGTGGTTGACACTCCCATAGGTAGGTCCTATACTTTCTAGACACGGAATGGGCTAGGGCAACTGACTCATGAAGAGAAACATCTTTGCCGTCGGAGATATTCACGGGCGTTACGATAAGCTGGTCGCCATGATGGAGATTCTCCCCTGGGAGAAGGAGAGCGGAGATCTTCTCCTCTTCATCGGAGACTACGTCGACCGGGGACCGCGATCGCGAGACGTGGTTGAGTTTCTTGTCCAACTGAAAAAGCAAGGCGGCAATTTTGTGTTCCTCAAGGGAAATCACGAAAAGATGCTGCTCGATTTCTACATCCAGCAGAAGGATCAGATGCTGTATGTCGCCAATGGCGGGGCCGAGACAATTGCCAGTTACGTTGAAGGCGGGATCGGGCGAAAGGCCTTTGTGCTCCCTGAGGATCACCTCGAATTCTTACTCTCTCTCCAACTCATCCATGAGACCGAGGACTATATATTCGTACATGCCGGGCTGAGGGACGCTATCCCCCTCGAAGAGCAGGCCGAAGAGGATCTGCTCTGGATCAGAGAGGAATTCATCTACTCTACCTATGACTGGAACAAGCGCATTATCTTCGGCCACACCGCCCTTGAAATGCCGTTTGTGACTCCCGGGAAGATCGGTATTGATACAGGTGCGGTCTACGGAAACAAGCTCACGGCGGTGGAGCTTCCGAGCATGAAATTCTACCAGGTCTGACGAGTCGCGGTGGCACGCTCTCCCCGATCGAGAGTTGGTGGCGGGAGCGGGCGATCAGGATTTCCAGGCCAGAATCTCCAGTATCCATTTCTTTACTATGTCGAGGCAACGGGGATCCAGTCTCAGTCTATGCACCCCTCCCGGTATGATTGAGATTTTCGCTTCTCCTGAAGGCGCATGCTCGAAAAGCTCGCGCGCGTGATCCACCGGGATCAGCTCGTCCTCGTCACCGTGAACGATGAGCAGGTACCGCCCCTCGAAATGAGCGATCCATCGCCGCGGTTCGATCTGGACAAAGCCGTCGATCCATTTATCGATGTCCGGCGGAAAATCGGGATCCCTGATAATGCCTCGCTCTTTGAATTCAGAAACGATCTCTTTCGCGTCCTTTTCGAAGATACCAAAGTGAGCGGGGGTGCCCACGACAGCCAAACCATATATGTTCCGATTTTCCGCTGCCACCTTGATGGCGGCTGCGCCGCCTCCACTGAAGCCCAACAGGATAAGTCGAGTGGGATCGACATAGGGCGTATCGAGAATGTGGCCCACAACCGCCTCAAGGTCCCTGGTCCAGCCCATCATGTCAAAGTCTCCATCCGAATCGCCACATCCTCTGAAATTGAAGATCACCGCGGACACTCCCAGAGAGGTAAACTCTTGCGCGAGTCCCTCGTATCCCGGGTCATTCTCGGGTCTTTCAGCGCCGCTGCCGGGAATACCATGACAGATGATGAGCGTCGGATACAATCTCGATGGCTTGGCAACGGGGAAGAAGATCCGCCCCCTGATCGTGAGGCCGTCGGAAACCACAGAGAATGGCTCGCTGACTCTGTCGGCCATGGCATCGGCTTGCGAGGAGGGAGTGGTGGTCGGGCTGATTCGCAGGGCATCGAGCAGCTTCTCAAACCATGTGCGCAGGAGATTTCTTTCCATGAGGAACAACCCTCGAAACTGAGACTCTCGGGGCCTCTACAGCGAACGTAACCTCGTCAGTCGGACGAGTCTGGTGATAATCGGGGACGGCATTCGCTCGTCTCGAAAGGAGGACGAGCCTGAAGAAAAGTACTACACCGCGCGGGCGAATTCAACGTCCATCACGCGGCTTGTACGCGGCCTCCGGCATGTGGTCGCACTCTAATTCGCGTGCCACTCGCGACAGAAATCTCTCAACGCCACCGAGAAAGGTCCCTGTCTCGAGCAAGAGCTGTCGTAATTCCGGCCCCGCCAAGAGCTGATCGAAATCGGAATGATCTTCGGGCAACCTGTCATTCAAAGGAGAAGGCGGATCGGCCGGGATAGAGGTGGTTCCCTCAAACGGAGGGTGATCAGCCGATGTGGTGGCGGGAGGCTTAGGTGGCATCTTCCGTTCCTCGGGATATGGTGGGAGGAACTACCGGATCGTGTCGTCGATCGAATTCGATCCGGTGAATGGACCTCATCTTGCGTTCCTCGCAGTGCTTGTCCGTCATTGCCGCGGCCGGAAGAGGAACGACCCGAAGAATCCGCTACAATCACGCCCGGGGGTAAACCCGCCCGCAATGATAGCAGTGGTATACCTTCTCCTTGGCGAGATAGAACATGAACAGGGCCAAAGCGAGAAGAAAGCCACCCAACAACATGGACATACCCGTAAAATAGATAACGACGAGCCTGGCCACCGAATAACCGGGGAACCCGTTTAATATTCCGGCTCCTACGAAACCGAGGGCCAGACAGATTCCCCCCAGGGCCAGCGCCAAGTAGCTGCCGCTGCGATCGTAAATCTTCCGAACTCCCGCCTCGACCGGCTTGTCACAGGCTTCGCACCGGGCGTTTGCACTCGGGTCGGTGCTCTCGTACGAGTCCTCGTAAGCGAAGGGCATTCCGGGCACGACCTCCTCCGCGGAATCATCGAATTCCGAGTAGTACCGTTCAAGCTCGGGTGACCTGACAAACTCCTCTTCGCCCTCATGCCCGATCGCATCACCATAAAAGTCCGTGTCCGGCGACCCTTCGAATGGAACCTTGTCCGGCTCGGTCTCCAACTCCGCGGGCGAAGCGGCAAACTCTTCTTCGTCAGATTCATGGGGCAGCCAGTCTTCAAAGGCTAGGTCAGCCCGGGAGTCAAGATCCTGGATTTTCTCTTCATCCTCTGGTTCCAGTTCCTGCTCATCCGCCTGCTCGACGAACTCCTCCGCCGCGTACCCGCAGACAGAACAGGGCTCCGCTGCGGTCTCTCGCGGGCTCAGACAGGCAGGACAGAGAGAGCCGAATTCCTCCGACTCTTCGATGGACTCCTCCGGCAAGTCAGCATCGGGCTGCTCTCCCCGCACTTCGAGCTCACCGGCATCCAATATTTTTCTCTCGAGCAGCATGCTGTAGAATTTTTCCAGACCTGCCGAACTGAGATGGTATTTGTCCGCAAGTTCTTCATCAGACCGGCCTGAACGAAAATCCTCAAGAAAATCTTTTACTTTGATGGTGCGTTTTACCTGACTGGTTTGAGCGGCGTCCATGAGATTCACCTCTTTACAAAGAGTGCAGAGGCTTTATAATCTGAAAAGACAAAAAAATCAACTAAAATATAAGCTTGAGATATTTTATTAAAGTAATAGATGAGATTATCCGCCGGGCGCACGCGTCTCCCATTCGACCGCTCAATTTCATAAACCTTGCAAAAACTAAGGGCTTGCGTTAAATTGCGAAGCAAATGACCATTGCTTGAGAGGTTTCGAAGCGGGACGACATCACGAGGTTGAAAGAAGTTTCCGCTTATCTTTACAGGAGGATAATGGCCACATAGGTGGCATGTGGATGGCCGATGCCGAGCTTGGCGTTCTCACGGCAAATGTTTGTCATTTCTCTCTTGCTCGGGGGCATGGTTTTGGGTGCGTCGTTATCCGCGGCCGTCCAGAGCGATGCTTCGGAGATCTGCCGGCCATCCTTGGGCAAATCTCCGACCATTGAGATGGGCAGATCGGGCCTCTTCGAGTGGACTTGCCCTGGCGGTACGAAGAAGAGCAGCGGTTTCTACATAGTGTTCATAAGACCTTCGGGAACGTACGTGCTCCTGAAGGTGCCACAGGGCCGCGACTCTTTCGAATTCACGCCTGACACCCCGGGCATGTGGCGGTGGATCGTGATCAATACGGATCCAGACCCGACCAAACCGGATCTGGAATCCGACCAGGGATATTTCCAGGTCATATTGACCGATGAGACTTCACGCGGCAGCAGTGGATAGAGAGGTGGTAAAATTCGCCGATCGATGGTTTTGCTGACCGCGAGGGAAAGTAATTGACCGTGGAAGACACAGGTTTCGAACCTTTTGCCGTCAAAGATTGTGCGCTCGTGGCCATAGCAACGGGTAAGCGCGCTCAGAATCTCAGGGAGCTGAGAGACAATCTTGCCGTGATCCATTCGGGAAGCATTTACTATCACTTTTGGGGAGGTCTGTTGCGTCCCCGATTTGACGATCCCGAGTACAACAACGATTTTGCCGTGTGGGCTCTCCACGGGCTTCACGACAACACGCTGGCGGAACGCCTTGCGGTGATAGATCCTACCGATTTTGCGGACATGGAAGAGCTCCGGCAGGAGCTGATAGATGTGTGTCTGTCAGCAGCGTCTTCTACCATTTTATAGACGCTCGCCGGAGGTCTCATGACAGTGTGGATGACTTCCGCGCCTGGCTGAGCGGATTTGGCAGCGAGTACGAGGCACTTTTCGCGAACCTCTCTGCGATAGACCCCTATTTCATATCTCTCACCGAATTGCGTGAACGTCTTGCCACGGTTCTGGAATCATATTTTGGGATAGCCCGTTCATGAAACCACTCCAAACATACGCAGAGGTGGCCGGTGAGGATGTCATAGATCACCTCCGGCAACTTGCCGACCTGTTGAAGGGGATACGGATTGTCCATGTGAATTCGACCCGCCTGGGCGGAGGCGTTGCGGAAATCCTCAACAAGCTTGTGCCGTTGAAACAGGAACTGGGAATTGAAGTGACCTGGGAGGTCGTCACCGGCGAGGCGGATTTTTATCAGTGCACCAAAGCCATGCACAACGCGCTCCAGGGCAAACGCGAGAGTATTCCGGATTCCCTCTTGGGAGTCTACGAAGAGACCAACGCGCAGAACGCGGAGCAACTTCGGCCGGTGCTCAAGGACGCGGACGTGGTATTTATCCACGATCCTCAGCCGTTGCCGCTCCTGCGGCATTTTCCCGAGAGAAAGGGAAAGTGGATCTGGCGATGTCACATCGATGTCAGCCACCCCTACCGGTCCGTGTGGAAATACCTGCGCAGGTTCGCTGCCGAGTATGATGCGAGCATCTTCTCACTGGCGGATTTCGCGCAACCATTGCCGCACACCCAGTACCTGATCCCGCCGAGTATCGATCCGCTGAGCGACAAGAACAGAGATCTGGACGAACATAGCTTGAGCAGTGTTCGGAACGAATTCGGTCTGGATCCTGACCGGCCTCTGATGCTTCAGGTGTCCCGATTCGATAGGTTCAAGGACCCCATCGGAGTGATTGAGGCATTCAATCTGGCAAAGACGTTTGCCCCGTCGTTGCAGTTGGTGCTCGCGGGAGGAGGAGCAACGGACGACCCGGAAGGAGAGAAGGTGTTCCAGGAAGCCCTGGCCCATTCAGCAAATGACCCTGACCTGCACGTTCTCTTATTGCCCCCCGACGCGCATGTTACGATCAATGCGTTGCAAAGATTAGCCGATTTCGTTTTGCAGAAATCGGTCAAGGAAGGATTCGGCTTGACCGTGACCGAGGCAATGTGGAAGGGAAAGCCGGTTATTGGAGGCAATACCGGGGGCATTCGGCTTCAGGTGCACAACCATCAGACCGGGTTTCTCGTGAGTACGCCGGAAGGGGCCGCTCTCCGCATCCGCTACTTGCTGCACCATCCAGGAGAGTTGGGAGAGATGGGGCGTAAGGCAAGACAATTCGTCCAGGAGAATTTTCTCCTTACCCGGCATCTGAGAGAATACCTGACCCTCATGGTTTCTCTTATTGAAGGGTATGAAGAGAGGATCGAGTTCGGTTACCGCAACTCAGAGCATCCCACGAGCGAGCCACGCAAGTAACGTCGGTGGGAGGGGCACCGCAGAGGCTTCTCGCTCCGTGGCGCGACAGGTTTCAGGCTTTTCAAACCGACAGGCTGGACTCCCGGCCTCCCCACCGTCGCAGCAGATCGTTGGGCGTGGGCGCTCCATCCGAACCGATCCGGGGGTGCCACGCGCTCGCTTGAAAAGCGACCCGGTGAATGTTGAGGGGGAGTCCCAACAACCGTCTGAGTCTCAACGATGCGCATTTTGGCTCCGAATTTCGATCTGGAACGATTTTTCTCCGGCGTCGCTCAAGCCGGCCGGCGGGTCCTGATTCTGGATTACGATGGCACGTTGGCTCCCTTCACTGTCGACCGAGATCGTGCCTATCCTTATGCTGGCGTAC
>JARRRG010000027.1:0-9605 GCA_037380965.1 Deltaproteobacteria bacterium | reverse complement strand
CCGGTTCTGTCATGGTAATTGGTGGGGGTATTTCCGGGATGCAGGCAGCACTCGATCTGGCCGATTCCGGATTTTACGTCTACCTCATCGAAAAAACCAGTTCCATAGGCGGGATGATGTCCCAATTGGACAAGACCTTCCCGACCAACGATTGTGCCATGTGAATTATCTCGCCCAAACTGGTCGAGGTCGGCCGGCACATCAACATCGAACTGCTTACACTTTCGGAAGTCTCGCGGATTTCGGGTACCGAAGGGAACTTCGAAGTCGAGGTAGTGCAGAACCCCCGATACGTGGATACGTCCCGCTGCATTGCCTGCGGGCTGTGCGCGGAGAAGTGCCCCAAGAAGGTCCCCAACGCATACGACGGCGGTTTGGCACCCAGAAAGGCTGCTTACGTGAAGTATGCCCAGGCAGTCCCCCTCAAGTATGCTATCGACGCGGAGCATTGCATCTATCTCACCAAGGGGAAATGCCGTGCGTGCGAAAAAATCTGTCCCCGCCAAGCCATCAACTTCGAGGATCAGAAGGAGACCCATCATCTCCACGTGGGCGCGGTGGTCCTCGCGGAAGGAACGAAGACCTTCGACCCCGCCGTCCACGATACCTACGGCTATGCAAAGCACCCCAACATCATGACCAGTCTCGAGTTCGAAAGGGTGCTCTCCTCTTCGGGACCCTATGGCGGCCATCTGGTGCGTCCATCCGACCACAAAGAACCTGAAAAGATCGCCTGGTTTCAGTGCATCGGCTCCAGGGACGAACATCCGGGCGCGAACGCTTACTGCTCCTCTGTCTGCTGTACCTATGCGGTGAAAGAGGCGATGCTCGCCAAAGAGCATTCCAAGGGCGCTGTCGACACCGCGATATTTTACATCGACATACGCACCAACGGAAAGGACTTCGAAAGGTACTACAACCGCGCAAAAGACGAAATGGGGGTACGCTTTATCAAGTCGAGAGTCACCAACGTGACACCGGTCAACGGCACGGGGCGGCACCTGATTCGTTATGTGGACGCATCCGGAAAGCGGGTCGAGGAAGAATTCGATATCGTGGTCCTCTCCGTCGGGCTGGGGATGACCAAAGAAGGAGTGGAACTGGCCAGGAAACTGGGAGTCGACACTGATCCATACGGGTTTGCCCGGGTCAGCAGCTTTCAACCGGTGCAGAGTTCTACCCCCGGCATCTACGTCTGTGGAGCCTGCCAGGCCCCCAAGGACATCCCCTCCTCGGTCATCGATTCGAGCGCGGTGGCGGGTGTGACCGCAAGCAGGCTGGCGAAGACCAGGTGGAGTCTGACCCGTACGAAGTCCATGCCGGAAGAGAGAAAAGTTCGGGGGGAAGCCACCCGGATCGGCGTTTTCGTGTGCTGCTGCGGGTCCAACATCGCTGGGATCGTGGATGTGGACGCTGTGGTGGAATTTGCCAAGAGTCTCCCCGGGGTCTCCTACGCCGAGAAGAACCTGTTCAGCTGTTCTCAGGATACCCAGGAGAAGCTGGCCCAGGTGGTCAAGGAGCATCGTCTCAACAGGGTGGTCGTGGCGGCCTGCACCCCCAAGACCCACGAGCCTCTCTTTCAGGAGACCATGAGAAATGCGGGCCTGAATAAATATCTATTCGAGATGGCCAATATCCGGAATCAGTGCTCCTGGGTCCACAAGGACGATACGGTACGCGCCACCCTGAAGGCAAAAGATTTGGTTCGAATGGCGGTGGCCAAGGCGGCCCTCCTGGAACCCCTGCCTGAACCCGGTCTTCAGCTTGAACAGAAGGCGCTCGTCATCGGCGGGGGTGTCGCGGGAATGACTGCGGCGAAGAACCTGGCAGGACAGGGATTCCAGACTTACCTGATAGAGAAGAGCGGCCGGTTGGGCGGTAACGCACGCTCCATCCACGAGACCTGGCGAGGAGAGAAAGTTCCCGAATTCATTGCCTCACTGGTGGAAGAGGTACGTTCAAATGAGAACATCGAGATTTTTTTCAACGCCAGGGTCAAGCATGTTGAGGGATTCGTCGGCAACTTCAAGACCACGGTGCAGATGGAAAAGGAGAGCAGGAACCTCATCCACGGCGTGACGATCATCGCGACAGGGGCCTCCGAGCTCAAACCCGACCTGTACCTCTATGGCAAAGATCCGCGGGTCGTCACCGGCCTGGAACTCCAGGAACGGTTTCTCAGGGAGGACTCCTCCCTCGGCCGACTCCGCTCGGCAACCTTTATCCAGTGTGTGGGTTCGAGAATCCCGGAACGCCCCTATTGCTCTAAGATTTGCTGCACCCAGTCCCTAAAAAGCGCGTTGAAACTGAAGGAACTGAACCCGGAAATGGCCGTCAGCATCCTCTACAGAGACATGCGTCCCTACGGCCTCAGAGAACTCCTCTATCGGGAAGCCCGTTCCCGGGGGATCGTCTTCGTCCGGTACGATTCGGAAAAACCGCTGGAGGTTGCCCTCAACGGAGGCAACCTGCAGGTGAAATTCACCGATTGCGTCCTCAAACGGTCCATGGTGATCCAACCGGAGCTTCTTGTGCTCGCCGCTGCCGTGACGCCTGAACAGGAGAATCCGCTCGCACGCTTTTACAAAGTGCCGCAGAACGATGACGGATTTTTCATGGAAGCCCATGCCAAACTTCGTCCCGTCGACTTTGCGACCGAAGGCGTCTTCGTCTGCGGTCTTGCCCATTCGCCGAAGCCTATTGATGAATCCATCACCCAGGCGCAGGCAGCGGCCGGTCGTGCCGCCACTCTCCTATCCGCCAAGACCATGACGGTGAGCGGAACGGTCGCGGAAGTCGATCCGGCCTGCTGCAGCCGGTGCGGAGTCTGCGTCTCGATCTGCCCGTACGGCGCGCCGAAGATAGCGGAAAAGAGCGGAAAGGCAGAGATCCAGCCAACCCTATGTAAAGGCTGCGGTCTGTGTACGGCCTCGTGCCGGTCCGGGGCAATCCACCTGAAAGGCTTCGATACTCCACAGATCATGGCCATGATCGAGGCGTCGGTCTGATTCGTCGCCATGGCTCATCACTCCCCAGGGACCGCGAGTCACGCAGATGAAGGGTCTGATCCCCATGGGCATGAATCCGCCTTTGAACGTCAAGGAACGGCAGAACCGAATGAACCTCTATTATGATATTAACGTTTGACAAACCGGACGGGAAACGCTAACAAATTTCTCAGCGGGGCCGACTCGCCGGATTTGTGCGGTTCGATGAACATGCCACAAAAGGAGGGAGAATATGTTGTACATTGACGACCTTCGATGCACCATCCTATTGAGCCATCTCACCGACCCGATGTTGAAGAAGCTCCTGGAGGTTACATCCAAACTAACATACGACGCCGGAGAATACATCTTCAGGGAAGGGGAGTTTGCGGGGCGCCTCTTTTCCGTGCATGAGGGACGCGTGGGTCTGGAGATCCCCAAGAGCCCTAGCACTCAGATCCGGTTGACCGAACTCACGAGAGGCATGACGTTCGGCATCTCCGCCCTCGTGGACACGGAAAACAAGAAGTACCTGGGTCATGCGAAATCTTTGACTGACACGGTGATCTTAGCCTGGAAGGGTGAGGCATTGGAGAAGCTTTTCGTGGAGGACAACGAAATGGGATATCTCTTTATGCGAAGGGTTGCCAACATCCTCAATAGAAGACTACAGGTCACGAATGCTCAACTCGCCGAGATCTGCAACTAACGAACCGCTCCCTCCAAATCCTCCTCCGGATTCCTCGGGCCGCTCTGCCGAATCAGGCCACTAAATAAAGAGTTGAGCTTATAATTTCGGAAGGCACCGTATCGACAATGAGTCATGATACTGTGCATGGATGGGATGGTACAAAAACATCCTGGATTAAGAAATATTTTTACTTGACAAACCGGTATCCATCAAACAAGCTAAGTTTATCCCTCATTACGGAAACGTATTCCGTACCACAGAACACCTTCCGCATTTTTGGCGAGGGCAGTGTAAAAGCTGAGTTCGAACCCTGGATTGCCGTGGCTCGCCACCTCGGGTAATTTGCCCCTGAAAGCTTCTGGAGCACTTATCGCAAGAGCAAGCCTGTTTCCAAATGGGTCCGTTGGGAGGCTGCACGGATTTTTTGGCGCCTTTTGGAGGGCGCTAAATCCTAAGGCCAGGAGTGACCATGTGGAGAGCCATTATTCATGGTCCTGAAAAGGGCCTCACTTACACACATTCTGGAGCAAGGCAGAGTGACTCCGGACGGTATGTACACTAGAGAGTTCAAAGAAAGGAGGGTTTAATCATGCGAGATGTTACACGGCGAGAGGTATTGAAGGGAGGGCTTGCGCTGGGAGCGGCAACGGTCCTCGGAACGCCAACGTTGAGTTGGGGGAAAAGTGAAAAACCCATCAAGATTGGCATGGTCGATCCGCTCACCGGTACCTATGCCGCCCTTGGCGGGAGTGAGGTCAAGGGAGCAAAACTGGCGCTGCACGCTCTCAACAAGAAGGGTGGAATCCTGGGCCGTCCGGTGAGCCTGCTCGTGGAGGATACGGCAGCAAACGTCGGCACTGCGGTCCAGAAGGCACACAAACTGGTTCAGCAGGACAAAGTGGATCTTCTCATGGGTGCCGTTTCCTCGGCCGTTGCCCTTGCCGTCAGCCAGGCGGCCAGCCAGATGGGAAAAGTTTACATGGTGACCGGCGGACATACCGATTCTGTGACCGGGAGCCGGTGCAACTGGAACACTTTCCGGATTTGCTCCACGACATGGATGCTGGCGGCCGGAGATGCCAAGACGATTGCCGACAAATTCGGCAAGCGCTGGTACTTCCTGACCCCCGATTATGCCTTTGGTCACACGGAGCATGAAGGCTATTCGAAACTCCTCAAGCGGATGGGCGGGACGGAACTGGGCAACGCTCTGGCGCCCCTTGGGACCACAGACTTCTCCTCCTATCTGATCCGGGTGGAACAGGCGAAGCCGGATGTCCTGATTGTGCTCCAAGCGGGCAATGACCTGGTAAACGCGTTGAAACAGGCGGTGCAGTTCGGTCTCAACAAGAAGATGGCAATCGGCGGTGGGCTTCAGGAACTCGAGGTTCTGGCCGCCCTTCCCGAGGCAGCCCGTTTTGGGTGGTGGACCTTTGAGTGGTGGTGGAACCAGCCCAATGTGCCGCATGTCAAGGAGTTTGTAGCAGCCTATCGTAAGCGTTACGGATCCTATCCGAGTGCAAGAAGCTGGTTCGGTTACGCGGGGCTGCATTCACTCGCTCTCGCGGCAAATCGGGCCAAGAGCCTAAATGGGCCCAAGGTGGCGCATGCCCTGGAGGGAATGGTACTGCCGCCGGAGGTGGCGCTCGAGCCGCACAAGCCCTTCTTCCGGAAGGAGGACCACCAACTGATGACTGACGAGTTTCCGGGACAGGTGAACCATGCGGGCAAGTACCCCAACCTGTTTAATGTGGCCGATGTGATCGCAGGGGATAAGATCGCCCTGCCGGCCTCGCAGACCCAGTGCAAGCTGACCTTTCCCTCGTAAAAAGCGTTACTGAGCGGCCCTCTGCTGGCAAAGGAGCCGTTCACATGAAGCGTCCCGGAGAAGTGCACCGGGACGCTTCTGCGGGGAATCTCTACCGACCATTTCAAAGGATCCTGGCAGGGAGACTGCTCCGTGCCGCAGAAATCGGGAGGTGCCGGAATATATGTTGCTTCTGGCTTTCGACACTTTTAACGGGCTCATAGTGGGTATGTTCTACGGGCTGATGGCGCTTGGCCTCGCCCTTATTCTAAACCTAAACGGCGTGATCAATTTCGCCCACGCCGCGCTCCTGGTACTCGGGGCCTATTTCGCCTATATGTTAGTGCCATACATCGGGTTCTGGGGGGCATTGGTAGTGGCGCCGCTTCTTGTAGGGATCCTGGGAGTAGCCCTGGAGCGAGGCCTGATCCGGCCGCTCTACAAACGCGCGGATCCGCTTTACAGCCTCCTTCTCACCTTTGGGATAGCGCTGATATTCCAGGATCTCACCCGCACGATCTGGGGAGCCCAAGGGCTCCCCTTTGCAATCCCGCACGTACTCAATTCCTCCGTAAGCTCCACTTTCTTCTTTCTCACAGGTTACCGCCTGTTCGTGATGGTAATGGCGATTGGCGGTGTGGTTGCCCTGTTCCTGGCCCTCGCCTATACGCGACTCGGCATCCGTATTCGGGCAGGTTCGAATGACCTTGAGACGGTCTCCTCCTTGGGGGTAAATGTCTACCGGCTTCGGGCTGCCAACTTCGCCCTCGGCTGCATTTTTGCGGGATTAGCCGGCGTGCTGGCGGCCGGCCAGCTAGGGCTCAGCCCAACCATGGGCAACGGCCTCCTCATGCCCAGCTTCGTTGCCATCATTGTTGGCGGTGTGGGGAGTCTTGTGGGAAGTCTGCTTGGCGGCTTGCTCATCGGGGTGGCTGCCGGGGTGACCACAACCTATTTTCCGGCCGCCAGCGAGGCGGTCATTTATGCGATCATGCTGATTGTACTGGTGGTGCGCCCGCGAGGGCTTTTGGGAGAGGAGGGTCTGTTCGAATGAAGCGTTTACGGGAGGCGGCAAAGAACAACGAGGTGTCGGGGAAAGTGGAGAAAGTCTCCCCGGGGAGTGTCGGCTTGCGCACGCCTCGTCTGCGCCGGTCCGCCGCGTCCGCGACCTTCTGGTTTTTGCTGGCGACCGCTCCCTTGTGGCTTTCGCACGTGGGCGGGTACACGCAACTGGGTACGCGCGTGCTGGTGTACGGATTTGCGGCCATGTCGCTGAACTTGCTCCTCGGTTTCACTGGGGGGCTGTCGTTCGGCCATGCCGCGTATTTCGGCCTCGGGGCCTACGGCGCCGGCCTGACCTTGAAATTTCTTGCACCGAGCACACCGCTGGCGCTTCTCATCGGGACCCTTGCCGGCGGCCTGGCGGCCACAGTTCTCGGTCCCGCCGTCATGCGCAGACGAGGGATTTACTTCGCCATGATTACCATCGCCATCGGACAGCTCTTTTATTTCATTGCGGTCCGTTGGAACACGTTGACCGGAGGGGAGGACGGACTCGCCGGCTTCCAGCGCCAACCCATTCATTTCGGCGCGCACACCCTGGCACTCGGCGGCACGACCTTTTACTACCTGGTGCTGGTTCTCTTTGCCGCGGGAGTGGCGGTCATGCGCATTCTTCTCAACTCACCGCTCGGACACACCTGGCTGGCGATCCGAGAAAATCAGAGACGTGCCCGCTTCCTCGGTATTCGGGTGGACCTCTATGTCTGGGCATCCTTCTCGATTTCGGGGACGCTGATCGCCCTGGCAGGCGCCCTGAATGCACTCCTCAACAACTTCACTTCCCCGCAGGATCTGCATTGGATCCTCTCCGGAGACTTCGTGATCATGGCGGTTCTCGGGGGCATGCGCAGCTTCTGGGGTCCGCTGATCGGCGCTATCATCTTTCTCATGGCTCAGGACTACCTCAGCAGCATCACAGGCAACTGGATGACGTTCATAGGCCTCATTTTCGTGGTGGTGGTGCTGCTATTTCCGAACGGGCTGCTCGGACTGCTTGCGCGGCGGGGAGACACGGCATGACCCATCTGCTTCGACTGGAGGAAATTTCACGGACCTTCGGCCATCTGCTCGCATTGCACAACGTCTCCTTTGTTATGAATGAGGGTGAGCTTCTGGCGGTGATCGGACCCAACGGAGCTGGGAAAACTACGCTGTTCAACCTGATCAGCGGTTTTTTTGCACCTTCCGGGGGCATAGTCTGGTTTCAGGACCGCAATATCAATCGGCTCTCCACTGTGGAGCGTGTGCACAACGGGATCGTCCGCACTTTCCAGATCACGGAGATCTTCCCGGACATGACGGTCTTGGAGAACGTACGTATCGGTGTAGAAGCTGCGGCCGGCTGGAGCAGACGTCCCTGGATATCGCCCGCGCAGCGGAAAGCAATCAACACCAGCATTTCGGAGCTCCTGGAAACCACAGGGCTGGCCGACAAAGCATACCGCGTGGTGAGTGAGCTGGCGCATGGAGACCAGCGTGTGGTGGAGGTCGCGATGGCGCTCAGTCTCAAGCCGCATCTGCTTTTGCTCGATGAGCCGACGGCAGGCATGGGCGATGAAGAGACGGATCGCATGGTCCAACTCATCGGTCGGTTGCAGCGAGAACAGGGTCTCAGCATCGTTTTTATCGAGCACGACATGAACATCGTTTTCGGCATCGCAGAGCGTATCGTAGTGCTCGACCAGGGCCAGGTCATCGCCGAAGGGACGGCGGAGAAAATCAGCACGAATCGCGATGTGCAAAAGGCCTATTTGGGGGAGGAAGAATGAAGCTGGTTCTCGTTGCTGAGGGGCTGGAGACGTACTACGGCAAGAGCCACATTCTGTATGGGGTGGGTTTCGAGGTGCGAGAGAGTGAGATCGTCACGCTCCTGGGCCGAAACGGGGCCGGAAAAACCACCACCCTGCGCAGCCTCATGGGGCTCACGCCGGCACGGGCCGGATCGGTCCATCTCTTCGGCCAGGAGACCACGCGCTGGCCGGCTCATCGCATTGCAGAGCTTGGAGTTGGATATGTCCCCGAAGGGCGTAAAATTTTCCCCAACCTGAGTGTACTCGAAAACCTTCTCGTACCCGTGTCCCGGCCCGGGCCTTGGACGCTGGAACGAGTGTTCCAACTATTTCCCCGCCTGGCCGAGCGTCGCAAGCAAGCCGGGCGTCAGCTCTCGGGAGGGGAGCAGGAGATGCTGGCGATTGCTCGGCCGCTCCTCCTCAATCCGCAGATCATGCTTCTCGACGAACCGTCTCAGGGGCTTGCCCCTCTGCTCGTGAAAGAGGTAATGCTGGTGGTGCGGCAGATGCGCGAAGAAGGGTTGTCAGTGTTGCTCGTCGAGCAGAATGCACCGCTCTCGCTGACGGTTGCCGACCGTGTATACGTTCTAGACGACGGCCGTGTGGTGTATTCAGGAGGGGCAGCTGAATTGGCCGAGAACCAGGATCTGGTGCAAAAGCTTGCCGGCGCAGGGCGGCGCGGCGAGGTTTCCGGCTCCGGTGCCGTGCCGAGTTGATGCTAGGTGGTGGACGTGGCGCTGTAGCCCATAGGAAGAAAGAGGCAAAACCATGGCGAGAATTTCATATCTCGACGACGAACGCCTCGCCCCCGAGGCGCGGGAAATCTTCGACGTAAAGCTCAAGGGCAAGCCGAGGAACTCACAGAGGATGCTGGCGCATCGCCCGGAAATCCTCAAGACTTTCATTGACTTCTTCATGAGCGTCGGACAGGGGATCGACCGACGCATTTACGAACTGGTCTACATCCGCGTGTCAATGTTGAACAGGTGCAATTACTGCCTTCAACACCACCTGGCGAACTCCAAACGAGTGGGTTTGACGGAGAAAGACTGGCAGGGACTGAAAAGGCCAGAGGATGCCGATTTCACCTCCAGGGAAAAAGCGGCACTGGCTTTTGCCGAGAAGCTGACCCGGACACCCTGGGATGTATCTGATGCCGACTTTGAGGAATTGAAAAATTTCTTTACGGAAGCCGAGATACTCGAATTGGACATGACGGCAGCGCTTGCGAACCTGACCAATCGATTCACGGGCCCGTTCGGTCTGGA
>JARRRG010000026.1:0-10256 GCA_037380965.1 Deltaproteobacteria bacterium | reverse complement strand
CGCCGGGGAGCAACGATTCTCTGTAGGCTTGCACCCCTGCTTTCATCACAACCCGGACCCGATCACCCTGGATCACTGCATCGAGAACCGCAGGGTTGTCCATCAAGCGCTGTTGCATGACGCGTTTTGGAACTCCAGGAGCCGCGACAGTGTAAGATCTGCCAGTCATGGGGGCGCTGAAATTCCTTGGCGCTCCGGTGCCCAGGATCTGGCCTTCATGAATCAGCACAACCTCACTGCAGCGCTCGGCTTCGTCCAGGTAGGCCGTACTGAGCAGGACGCTCATCCCTTCGCTTTGAACCAGGCGCCCCACGATGGCCCACAACTCCCGACGCGAGACCGGATCGACACCGACCGTGGGCTCGTCAAGCAGCAGCAGGCGCGGCGAGCGGACCAGCGTGCAAGCCAGGCCGAGCTTCTGTTTCATCCCGCCCGAAAGCCGTCCCGCCAACCGCAACGTGAACGGCCCTAGACCCGTCATGTGCATGAGCTGAGCATAGCGGGCCGGCCGTTCGTCATGCGGAACCCCCTGCAGGTCGGCGTAAAGATCCAGGTTTTCTCGTACGGTAAGGTCCTCCGGCGAGCTCGGGGGTTGATTCTGTAGTCGCCATCAGGAACCTCCGGCGCCCGTTGGGTTGGGGATCTGTGGTTGTTCGAGGTCGATGGTGACGGTGGCGGGCATCCCCAGCCGCAGCTCGTTTTGACCTTGACGCACGAAGACCCGAACCTGATAAACCAGGCGCGTGCGCAAGTCGGTGGTCTCCACGGGCTTCGGGGTGAACTCTGCCGTCGGCGAGATGAACCCGACCCAGCCCTCGTAACGCTTACCAGGATAGCTATCCGTGGTGATCGTGGCTTTCATGCCGAGACGAAGTTTGCCCAAGTCGGGCTCGGCCACGTAGGCCCGGACCCAGAGTGGGTTGGTGAGGGCCATGGTCAAGACCGGATTTTGGGGTGTCACCATGCTGCCGGGTTCGAGGATACGGTCGCGAATGACACCGTCGGCAGGAGCATAAAGCCGGGCATCGGCCAGTTCCTGCCGGCGCAGGGCCAAGTTGGCCTGAGCTGCCTTGAGCGCCTCGCGCGCTGCAGCGATGTCTTCCACCCGCGGGCCGGCCAAAGCTAAGTTCAGGACCTGCTGCGCCGCCTTCCAGGTAGCTTGGGCCGCCTTGGCCGCGGCCTCGGCGTCATCGGCCTGTTGTTTCGATACGGACTGTTCCTGAAAAAGGTCGCGTATGCGTACCCATGTGCGTTGGGCGTTGTCAGCATCGACTCGGGCTTTCTTGGCGTTGGCCTCCGCTTGGCGGATCTCCTCGATACGAGTGCCGGCCTCCAGCCGCTTGAGAACCTGGCTCTGTTGGGCTGAGAGGGCCTCGGCCTGTTTGACGTTGTCTTTCAACCTCTGGGTTTCAAGTTCGGCTAGCAATTGGCCCTTGGCAACCCGATCTCCCTCTTTGACGAGGACCGAGGCAATACGCTGATTGCCGTTAAAGGCGAGATCCACTTCGCGAATGTCCACGTTTCCATAGAGGACCAATTGGTGCCTTTGGGCCGGCTCCCTGTGGAGATGCCACCACCAGAGACCTCCCACCACGCCGGCAATGATCAACGGGACAAGGATTCGGATGATTGTTTTCCTCATAATCTACCTCCAGCCCCGAAAACACCTCGCGGAGGCCAACACGATCTTCAGGCTCGGCAGTAGCACAATTTGCTCACCAGAAGACTTTTCATAGCATGCCCTCCTTTAACGAGCAGGCTAGAGTTCGAGCGTATCCGCAATCTTCAATGAAGTCGCTACCCCTGACAAGGGTTTTCTGAGGAGGATCATCCGCATCGCACGTTCCACTGAGCTGACCCGAAGAGACCACACTGTCGTACCTGCTTTTCAGCGACCGGCGGTTTGGCTTTTCCTGGTATTGTTTATCTTCATATAGATTCAGATCATCGGCTTCAAAGGACGAAGTTGAACAAGTAGCCCACTGCTATGATTCCCACCGTTACGACACCCATGAAGACCCCAAGGAGACGCGGCTTCAGGACCTTGCGAAGAATGATAGCTTCAGGCGTGGAGATGGCGATGACCGCCATCATGAAAGCCAGGACCGTCCCGAAAGCGGCACCCTTGGACAGCAAAGCCTGAACTATAGGGATGACGCCTGCTGCATTACTGTACATGGGAACGCCCATGAGCACCGCGACCGGCACGGCCCACCATGACGCTTTGCCCATAATGCCGGCCAAGAAATCTTGAGGAACGTAACCGTGGATCCCTGCTCCTACTGCGATCGCGATGGTGACATACGGCCAGACTTTCAAAACGATCTCCTTGACTGCATCCAGACCGAACTGCACTCTCCCCGCCCAGCTTAGCCGCTCGTCTGCCTGTTGAACCTGAAGAGCGCCTCCTTTACTGGAAATCAATTCGCGCACCCAGGCCTCCAGATGTTTTTCCATGTGGAGCCGACCGATCACAACACCGGTCAGCAAGGCTATGAAAATCCCGATCCCCATATAGAGAACAGCCACTCTCCATCCGAAAAGACCAAGCAGCAGGATAAGGGCTACCTCATTGACCATCGGTGCAGTGACCAGGAACGAGAAGGTTACTCCGAGAGGAACCCCGGCCGTAACAAATCCCATGAAGAGTGGGACAGCGGAGCAGGAGCAGAACGGTGTCACGATCCCGAGGAGCCCTGCAAGCCCGTGCGCCACTGACTCGCGATTGCCCGCAAGGATCCTTCGTGTTCGCTCCGGCGTAAAGTACGACCGGATCACTCCCACGAAGAAGACAATAAGAAGAAGAAGCAGAAGGACCTTGGGAACCTCAAAAAGGAAAAACTCGACAGCGGAACCAAGGTGGGTCCCCTGGTGCAATGGGAGAACATGGTAGCTAATGAAACGAGAAGCAGCGAAGAGGTTGCTATACACCAGCCACCAGGCGGCAAGGAGGGCAGCTCCGGAGATCAGATAGAAGACCTTTGTCCGGAAGATTTCCTCGAACAATGTCATACCGATGGCGTCTTCTCGGGCTTGCCCCTCAATTTCGAGTTGACGAACGCTCTGATGTCCCCTTGCCGTCATTTCTATCGCGGTTTTCATTTTTATTCCCTCATCCTTTGGTTTGGCAACTCTCACGCTTAATTGCGGGCCTGCCTATTCGTCCTTTTTCCGTGTCGCGACACCGAGGTGTGCGTTGTGTGGGAGCTTTTATCCTTTCATCTTTTTGAAAATCTTCAGAGGGGATGCCCCATAACTTCGAAAGCGTCTGCCTTCAATGCAAGTAGGTTGTTTTTCGTTGATTACCACGAGTGTTCCACTATTTTACTAATTGATCAAATAGTAAATCATCCCGGCACGCGTGTCAAGAGTTTCTTTGCCGCTTCCAAGAAATTATCGTTCCTTTTCCGAAAATCCCGGAACCTCGCAGCTCATACGGACAAGAACCCAACAGGATTACGAAGTCTGCCAAAATTTCAGTGGAAGGAGCTTGACATCCCTGCATCCGAGGGGTCATTCCAACGAACAGTCATGGCCTCTGTGTCACAATGGAGAAGGACGGTCCTCAAAGGCAAATGTAGGGGCACTGCAATGAGCGGTTCGAACGGCAAATTTTCCTCACAAGGGACTTGGCAACGATTTTTTGCCGCCGCTTTGGAACGAGTTCGGACGGGAAGCGAAGCAAAACGGCAAAAATATCAGAGGAATGAACGACCGCACGCAGGTCCGGATGGCGCCAATCCTGACCCGAATTCGGTAAGCCGTTGATCAGAAAAGCTTGACAGCTTATCTGATACGCTGTAGTATTTTCCTCAATGGTGAAATATAAACGGACGAGACACGGGGCCTGCTCAGGCTGCGTGAGCCTGGCATGATCCGATCTCTTAATGGGGCTGAACAGCCCAGACGGAGTAGTACCAGTGGATACGCGTGAAAAGGAAAGGCTGCGATTGAAGGCGGACGTTTTCAAAGCCATGGGACACCCTATCCGGCTCGGAATCATAGAATTTCTTCAGCAAAACGAGATGTGCGTTTGCGATATCGTGGAACACGTCGGAACGGGTATGTCCAATGTTTCCAAGCACCTTTCGGTTCTCAAGAAAGCCGGGATCATTGCGGATCGGAGGGATGGGCTCAAGATCATGTACCGGCTCACCATGCCTTGTGCGGTGGACTTCGTGAAGTGCGTGGAGGGCGTGGTGCTCGGACGACTGGAGGACCAACGCGCGCTGATGGCTGGGTAGGAGGAGCCGTCCCTACTTCGAGGTAAAATTATTTGAGAAGGGCGATCGAGTCTTTCTCGCCCTGGCAGTTCGAGTCAGCGAGGAAGGCTTTTCTTTTTCCGGCTTTTTTCGTTAATTCGTCAACTAGTGAAAGATTAGGTCAGCCGCGGGGCTGCAGTGGAGCGATTGGTGAGAGGTCCTGGAGAAAAAACCGGCATCGGAGAAAAAAAGGGTTGACAACCGCGGCAGAGTATTTGACTATTTGACGAAATGGGCCAGTAGTGGAATGGCCGTGCGGGTGAATATGAGACAAAACCCCAGGATAACAACAGACGTAGTCAAGGCCCCTTTATGCCAGGACCGACCGGAAATGCTGAATCGACATCTCCCTGTGTCAAGGCCGAACCGTCTGTCCACCTTGAGCAACGCCGGTTTCAGGTCCGAGGAATCGGCAGGAGGTGATCTTCTATCGGCTTGGCCATTCCCCATTAGCCGAATGGCTAGCGGCCAGGGGAGCGACGGCGACGAAGAGGGAGGAAAGCAGAAGGCATGAAACCGGAAGTCGCGGAGGCTGTGGCATATCTGGCAGGATTGATGTTGCTCGTCAGTCAAGTTTGCTATTGGGGCGGGTGCTGAACGGAAATGACTGTTCCAGCGGCGATACCTCGGCGGAGATTCATACCCCGTAGCCACAGAGGAGGCCGTACAGATTCGCTGCCTTGTGCGTTCCTCAGGGAATGCGCGGCAGAGTGAATGCGCCGCGATGTTTGCACGATAGCGGCGCATCGAGGAAATGGCGGATGTCGGAAAAAGAGATAGAAAGGCTCCGTATCAAAGCAGACGTGTTCAAGGCCTTGGGAAGCCCCGTCAGACTGGCCATTCTTGAGTTTTTGAGACCTGGGGAAAGATGTGTCTGCGAGATCACCGACCACATTGGGACGGACATATCTAATGTGTCGAAACATCTGTCTATTCTCAGAAGACAAGGGCTCGTGACCGATCGGAGAGAGGGACTCAAAATCCTCTACCGCTTTGCGATGCCGTGTGCTGTGGATTTCGCGAAGTGCGTGGAGGAGGTGATCCAGAACAGATTGGAACGCCAACGTGCGGCAATGGAAGCGTAGAGGCCTAATGATATGACTACCCGTGATAAGAATCTCCCGGCGATGCAAGAAGAGCCAAGGGCGATGCGGAAAGGCCTGGCTTTTTTTCGCCGAAAATTTCACTAATTGACCAAAACGTCAACCGGAGAAAGGTTTCATGTCTCCTGAAGAAACACGATTTGCTGCTGAAGCCCATGCTCTTGAACAAGCTGGACATGCCCCTGCGGCTGAAGGGCCATCCTCATCTGTAAGTGATTCGATCCAGGTGCTCAGGAAAGGGATGGATTTCTCATATTGGCGAGACGAGTGGAAGCCCCTGGCAATCATCACAGCCGCCTTACTGGCGTGCTACTACCTGCCCGTAGGCTATGTCCGTTTCGACAAAGCGGTAATGGAGGGCCTTTATTTAGTCAAGTGGTATGCACAGGAGCATGTTCTCCTGTGCCTGATTCCAGCTTTCTTCATTGCAGGGGCTATCGCCGTTTTTGTGAGTCAGGAAGGGGTGATGAAGTACCTGGGACCGACGGCACCGAAATATATCTGTTATCCGGTGGCTTCAGTCTCGGGCACGATACTGGCCGTATGCTCCTGCACGGTGCTTCCTTTGTTCGCGGGAATCTGGAGCCGAGGAGCCGGACTGGGACCGGCTACCGCCTTCCTTTACTCGGGTCCCGCAATCAACGTGCTGGCTATTATACTTACGGCCCGCATTCTGGGCACGGAGCTGGGGATAGCGCGTGCCGTCGGCGCAATCACCTTCAGCGTGGTCATCGGCCTCCTTATGAACTTGATCTTCTTCAAGGAGGAGCAGCAAAGGGCCCAAGAGTCCATCCGGACTTTGAATGCGGATACCGATGATGGGCGCCCACTCTGGAAAACCGCCACGTACTTTGCTCTCATGGTGGGAATCTTGGTCTTTGCCAACTGGGGCCGACCGGACGTCAACACAGGACTATGGTTTTCGATCTACTCGTCAAAGTGGATCATAACGGGTCTTCTCTCGGTAGGGTTTGCGCTGGCACTGGTGAGGTGGTTCGGTATTCCTTGGTGGAAAACCGCGATCCTGGCAGTTCCGGTGGTTGCGCTGGCCTGGGTATTTCCCGAGACGCCTCTGATTTCTTTCACGGCAGGGGTGGTCGCATTGTCTATAGTCACGACCACCGGCAACGACGAGGCTCAAGAGTGGTTCAGCGAATCGTGGGGATTCGCCAAGCAGATCCTCCCGCTGCTCTTTATAGGGGTTCTGGTAGCCGGTTTCCTTCTGGGCCGGCCTGACCATGAGGGGCTCATCCCATCCGGGTGGGTCGCCTGGGCCCTTGGGGGCAATTCTCTCGGGGCAAACGCGCTTGCTTCTGTGGCCGGTGCTTTTATGTATTTCGCTACCTTGACTGAGGTGCCTATTGTACAGGGCTTGCTCGGTAGCGGGATGGGCAAGGGACCTGCACTGGCGCTTTTGCTCGCTGGGCCCGCGCTTTCCCTACCGAACATGCTCGTGATAAATAGCGTGATTGGCCCTAAGAAAACAGCGGTCTTCGTGGGCCTCGTATGTATGATGGCGACCATATCGGGAGTCATCTATGGAGCCATCATGCCTTGAGAGCCAACTAACGGACGAGAAAAAATAGGAGGCAGTACATGAAGGTAGAAATACTGGGCGTAGGATGCGCCAAATGCAACAAACTGTATGATCTGGTGACCGGCCTGGTCAAACGAGAGGGAATCGACGCCGAAGTGGTAAAAGTAGAGGACATTAAGGTCTTCTCAGATTACGGAGTTTTCATGACTCCCAGCCTGGTGATCGATGGAGAAGTGAAGGTGGCCGGGAAGGTCCCCAAGGAATCACAAGTGTTAAAATGGCTTTCCTCTTGATGAACACTCAGGGCGATGGCCAGGGAGCATCCCCTCGGCCATCCGGTGAAGGCTTGAATTCCGGTTCAGCGAGGCCCCCGAAAATCGGGCACCTGCTGGTAACGGCACTACTTGTGGGCATTTTCGGGGTGCTGATCTATGTGATCTTCATCATGGACCGGTCGCCAGTCCTCTCGGAGGGTACCCGCATAGACGTACAGGCACTGTTGTCGATGCACAAGCCTATACTGCTTGAGTTCGGTAAGGGCTGGTGCAAACCGTGCAAATATATGAAGCCTATTCTCGAGGAGACCGCCCGCGCTTATGAGGGCAAGGCCGTAGTAGCAGCGGTAGACATGGACGCCAACGTTGACCTGGTGCGACGCTTCTCTGTGCGGCTGATGCCCACACAGGTATTCCTGTGGCCGAATGGGAGGGTGTTCTTCAGAAACGAGGGGGTGCTGAAGCGAGAATATATTGCTCAGATTTTCAGCAAGATGGGTGTTGACCCTCCGGAGCGGGGGAGATGAACTGTTTCAGACTCTTTTCCCTCGAAGAAGGTTGGAAGTTCAGCGGACGTACACAGTTGGCGATCTGTAGACCGCCCGCGAACTCTGCCAAGGCTCAAGAGCGCTGCGCCGGAAGCGGTGTGGCGAGACGATATCAACTGACACAACTCAACTACAAGGAGGTATGATTCGGAATGAAACAAGTATGCCAAAAGATCGTGCCCGCTCTCGTCACAGTAATCTGTCTTGTGCTTGTTTTGACAAGCAGCCCGGCTCCGGCCGCGCAGAGGATAAATCTCCAGTCGCTCATGTCCAAGCGGGTACCCGTGCTCCTCGAGTTTGGACGAGGCTGGTGTAAGCCCTGCAAATACATGAAGCCCATTCTGCACGACATGGCCAGAATGTATGCTGGTAGGGCAATCGTGACGACCGTTGACATGGACGCGAACGCCGGCCTGGTAAGGTCTTTCAGAATACGGATGATGCCGACGCAGGTGTTTCTTACGCCCGACGGAAAGGAATTCTTCAGGAATGAAGGGACGCTTGAACGGGAGCAGATCGCCCAGGTTTTCGCCAAGATGGGACTTGCACCTCCTCGGGCAAGCGGCCCTCGACAGTCAGCAGTTCCACGGCCGACATTCCCGCGCTTGCCGCAGCAGACACAGAGGCCACGTTGGTAGAGAAGATCTCCACGATATGCCGGACTCACAATTTGCTGCGGAAAGTCCATTACGGGCTTTAAGGAGGTTTTTGGATGGAATCCCTTCTTGCGATTGTCCAACAGTGGGTGTCGTCAGGCAGTCTGACGCTCGCTGCAGGAGGAGCCTTTGTTGGCGGAGCCCTGACCGCCATGAACCCGTGCGTGCTGGTAATGGTGCCGCTGTTGATCGGCTTCATCGGTGGCATGGGCGAGGAGATGACAACGAAAAAGTCCTTCCTTTATGCTGCCGTCTTTGTCCTCGGATTCAGCCTTGAGCTCGCGGTACTCTTTTCAGTCGGGTTGGCTGCAGCGCCGTTTTTGCAGTCAGAGTACATGATCTATGTGGTGGCCGGGATTTGCATCTTGCTGGGTCTCCATTTCATGGATCTGTTCCATATTCCGCTTCCCATTTCCCAGGACAAGCTGCCCAAGTTCACAGGGTATATGGGTGCGGCGCTGTTCGGCTTCATGTTCGGGTTGGTCTCACTTCCGTGCACCGGTCCTGCACTGTTGTTGATAGTGAGCCTCATACCAGTGAAGGGAGCGGGCTTCGGCGGAATCATGATGCTCTTCTACGGGATAGGGCACTGCCTGTTGATAGTCGCTGTCGGGACCTCTGCAGGCGCAGCAAGGCATCTGCTGGGTTCAGCAAGGCTTCACTCCGCAAACTTGGTTGTCAAGCGAGTGGCTGGGGCTCTGCTGGGCGCTGTAGGCCTCTATATCGGTATCGGGGCGCTCTTTCCAAGTCTCAGTTTCGCTTTCTGATCATCTGCGCCAGGTGGAACTGTTGTGACCACTCGAGAGTACACACGCATACGGTTAGGAAACCAAGAGGTTGGACTCGTTGGACTCAACGAGGTATTTGAGGAATTAGCCGAATCCCATGCCACACTGTCCAACGAAACGGTCAGGCAACTCTTGGTGCGGAACGTGAAAAAACGCAACTACATACCCGCATCGGCTGAAGCTGAGTACGGTAGGGCGTTGGTGCGAGAGTTCCGTAAGTTCTTGGGTTATCCGGACGAGGAGGAACCGGAGGGTGGACTTATCATCAAGGTGTTAGGGCCAGGATGCTCCCAGTGCGACCGTTTGACGCAGGTGGTGACGGACGTGCTCTCTGAGTTGAAGCTTCCCGCCTCGCTGGAACATCTGACAGATCTTGAAGAGATTGCCAATTATGGATTCGTGCGGACACCTGCCCTTGTGGTCAATGACAAGGTAGTCATGATGGGCAGAGTTCCTCTGCGGGGCAAGATCAAGGAGCTGCTGGCCGAGTCGGTATCATTGCTCCCCGAGACGGGATGACCACGTGCCGTGAAACGGCCACCTTGCCCGGCATGGGGATCATTCTGGTGCAAGTACTCATTGCCGGCACGAGGGGATTCAGGATGGATTTCGCTTTAGACCCGTTCGAAGTGCTTGGGGTCGGCTCTGGCGCCACCGACCGGGAAATAAAGAAGCAGTACAGGCTTCTTTCAAAGAGGTTTCACCCTGACCTCAACCCCGACCAACCCGAAACTGCCGAGAAATTCAAACAGGTACAGCAAGCATACGAGAGTCTCATGTGCAGCTCGACGAGGAGGCGGCTTAGAAAAGTGGCAACCACCGGGGAATCGACCGTGGATCCTCTTGTAGATCCCTCGCATCCGTTCCACCAGTTTTTTGCAGCTCTCAAGACGTACGGCACGAACAGAAGACCCAAGAAAGAAAAGCCATAGGCGATCAAGGAGAGGCAAAGAATCGAGAGCCAACCGCCATAAGTGGTTCTGAAGTACATGACATTTGTGTTTCGGATCCCCATAGGTGGCCTTTTCATATCTGCGAGTATTCACAAGATCGCGGCCCCGGTGCCGTTGCCGTATCTCTTCGCAAC
>JARRRG010000025.1:0-11920 GCA_037380965.1 Deltaproteobacteria bacterium | reverse complement strand
CCCCCTCGTTGCCATACTCTTGGTACTCGCGGTGAAGCCCTCAGGTTTGTTCGGAAAACAGAAGGAATTGGAAGAGCGGATTTAAGGTCAAGGGTGGTCTCTCTCATGGAACGAACGGCACACATTAACGACAAACCTGCAGTCAGAGAGGACGGCGCTGCTCAGAAGAGACGCAAAGAGAGGCTTGATCGCGGGATTAAGGCTCGATCGGATGAAATATTTGCGCTTACGTCCTACAGGGAGATGCTCTACGTTGCCGTGCCACCCGCGATTCCCGTTGTCGGACTGCTCATCCTGCCCTGGATACTCCCGTCATATTGGCAAAAAGTCCTCATTTCCACGGCCGTATTCGCTCTTTTGGCGATGAGCTGGGATTTCCTGGTGTCCGCGGGCATGGTATCGCTGGGACAAGCGCTTTTCTTTGGTGTCGGAGCCTATCTTGCCGGTATTTTGGATCACTACGGGGGCTTGCCCATATGGCTGACCCTACCCCTGGCCACCCTCTTGGGAGGAGCCCTCTGCACGGCTTTCCTCGTGCCGGTATTGAGGCTCCGCGGAATCTATTTTGCGATGGTCACCCTCGTGCTGCCTCTCATGCTGGAACGCGCCATTGAGGCTACCGGAGTGTTCGGAGGCACGGAGGGTCTCACGGGCCTGCAGTCTTTTCCTAATTCCTGGCTCGAAATGTATCTTATTCTTGGTGTGACCCTGGTTGCCCTTTTCGGTTTCCGCCGGCTGATGAAGTCCGATTACGGGCTGGTTCTCAAAGCGATCAGCGATAACGATCGATCGGTCATGAGTGGAGGCATCAACATTTACTGGCTCAAAGCCCAGGCTCTCTTTCTTGCCGGCTGCACGGGTGCGTTTTGTGGCGCTTACGTGACCCATGTGTACATGTTCGTGGGTATGCCGGCATTTGCCCTGGATTATTCGATACTCCCCCTCGCGGCAGCCGTGGTTGGAGGCATGGGGACTTTTGCAGGATCCCTGATGGGAGCCTTCATTCTCGTCCCGTTCTCAGAGGCGCTCAGGGGAGTCGGAGGGCTTCGAACGGTCTTGTACGCGGTGTCTCTGGTAGTCTTCATAGTGGCGCTGCCGGAAGGGATCTTCCACTACATTCAGAGGAAATATCAGCAGTTCGAGCGCTGGGCGGAAGTGGAACACTGAGCTGAGGTCCGGCAAGGCAAGAAAGCGGAACGAGGGAGCCGCATACGGACCTTCGGGGATTTGCCGTTCATGAATTCATCGACACAGGGAGACCAAAAAGAAGTTCTCTTGCGCGTCCGCAACCTTACCAAGAACTTCGGGGGCGTCAAGGCGTTGGTAGACGCGAGCTTCGACCTCCGTGAGGGCGAACTGCTGGGCATAATCGGCCCCAATGGTTCCGGGAAGACGACCCTGGTGAATCTGATTACAGGCTTTGTCAAACCGGATTCCGGGACGATCGTCTACCGGGGCAGGGACATTACCGGGTGGATGCCCTATCGAATCGCACGTCTCGGTATCGCGAGGACATTTCAAATGGGTCGTCCTTTCGCGGCTCTCCCCGCGTTCAAGAACATGATCATTCCGCTCTTTTCGCCGAGGGTGAAAGGACTTCTGGGCGGACGATACGGCGACAGGGACGCGATAGCCAAGGATCTCCTCGAGGAGGTCGGTTTCGAGAGAGAATCATCAGTTACCTACAAGGCAGCCGGGAGCCTTCCCCACGGATATTTGAAGCGGCTCGAATTGGCCAAATGCCTCGCTCTCAGGGCCGACCTCATCATCCTGGATGAACTGTTCTCCGGGCTGAGTATCGCCGAGCTTGCCAGCATCATACCCATCATCGAAAAGCTCATGGTGGAGGGTAAGACCGTCGTGATGATAGAGCACCGCCTCCGGGAATTGTTTCGCATAGCAGACCGCGTCATTGTGCTGAATTTCGGAATCACGATCGCGGACGGCAAACCGTCGGAGGTCATGGAACAGGACGCAGTCAAACAGGCGTACCTGGGAACCGAGTAAGGTCAGGGATCATGCCTTGGCACGGATAGTTTTGTGTTTCTCTCTGCCGCACGAGATCCCGAAGCGGCCACTGAACAGAGGGCCCCATGCTGGAAGTTTCCGATTTGATGGTCTTCTACGAGAACGCGCTTGCGTTGAACGACTTCGGGATGCGCGTGGACGCGGGAAAAATCGTTGCGGTGATCGGCTCGAACAGCGCGGGCAAGACCACCCTGATGAACACCATTTCCGGTCTGATCATTGACACGAAAATCAAGGAACAGCGAAAGGGTGGAGAAAGGATCTCTATCTACGGACAGGTGCTGTTCGAAGGGCAAGACATCACTGATCTCTATCCGAGCGACCGGGTAAAGATGGGGCTGACCCTCTGCAGGGAGCGACATCCCATCTTCCCCGAATCAGATGTGATGGAAAACTTGAGAATCGCGGGGCACTTGGGCAAGAGATCGGAATTAGGGAAGAAAATAGACTACGTCTTTCACCTGTTCCCGACACTCTCACGACTGAAGACTCGAAAGGCGGGATTTCTCAGCGGCGGCGAGCAGCAAATGTTGGCCTTAAGCATGGCCCTGGTCGTTCAGCCCCGCCTCCTTCTTCTGGACGAGCCCCTTCTCGGATTAAGCCCCGTAATGCAACAAACGCTCGTGGAAGCGATCAAGACCATACGGTCCGAGACCGGCCTCACGATAGTGATCACCGAGCAGTTCGCCCGCCCTATTCTCCCGATGATCGACCACGGTTACATCATCGAAAACGGTATGCTCACCATGGAGGGAAGTGGGCAGAATCTCATAGACAATCCCGAGGTCAGAGCCGCGTACTTTGGGGTCTAACGGAGAGACGAGGCACACAGTGGGTTCCGGGCCGGAAACGAGCTTCCTGACGGTCTTTGAGGCAAAGGCCTCAAGATTTGGAGCGATGACCCCCTGGGAGTTCCCGGGCACACTCTGTTCCTGCGATCAGCCGCTGACTCGCTCGGAACGATTGGCTGTCGCTCGTGTCGCTCTGGAGCCTGGCAGGGATGACCGAATCCCCCCTCCTCCATACCTTGCTCTGTCCAATTCGTGGCGGCCTGCCTCAGCCCGGATGCGCGTGAAACGGCAGTCCCCGTTACACTCGTATCCACGACTTCTGTTCTCATGTACACTGCATCTGATGCCGGTCCCCGGACCGTGGTCCGCTCAGACCGATATGTCAGTCGCATCGAGCGGTCACTTTCGGACACCGCGCTGCAAGTGAGAATCGCCGTCCCCATCGCGGACCTGTTTTCGCGGTGGCAGCGGCTCGAGGCATAGGGCATGGACACGCACCAAGATTTCGAAAGCCGCACGCGGCGCGGAGTTCCCTGTTCATCATTTGAAACCGTCGGAGGACACAATGCCAGAACCTGTGAAGGTGATTTTGTGTGGTGATATCGCCACGTTGATGTTTGATCGACCCAAGCATTACAATGCATTTGATCTGGATGCAATTTCGAACGTCGCGGAGCAACTGATCCAACTCGCCGCAGATGACACTATCAGGGCCGTGGTAGTCTCGGGTGAAGGCAAAGCATTCTGCGCGGGAGGAGATTTGAGATGGGCGACCGACTGGCCTCAGGGGCCGGCTTCAGCCTTTCATAATCTGGCCGCGCGATTTCATCAGGCCATATTGGAGATTCGGCGGATGCCCAAGCCCGTAATTGCCGCGATCAACGGGATCGCCGCGGGTGGCGGCTTTTCCATGGCCCTGGCTTGTGATTTCCGTGTCATGGCGAAGTCTGCTGTTCTCAGGCAGGCGTACACATCGAACGGCCTTTCCATAGACGGCGGAGGCACCTTTATGTTGCCGCGGTTGGTGGGTTTGGCGCGAGCGTTGGAAATCTGCGCGTTCGACAGACCCATTTCCGCTGAGCAAGCCCTCGATTGGGGCCTGGTACCGCAGGTGGTAGAGGATGGGCAATCGATTGAAGAAGCCAATAGCATGGCCACGGAATTAGCCCAAATCTCCCTTGAGTCCTTCAAGGCTTCCAAGTGGCTGCTCACCGACTCGTACAGCAACTCATTCGAGACCCACCTCGAAGCTGAAAGAACGGCTCTCAGGCACTGCGCGGGTCACTCGGACGGGCAAGAAGGACTGGAAGCATTCCTGGAAAAACGTCGACCAGTGTTCAACAAGTGGTAAGCACCTGAAGCCGACAACCGGCAATCTTTTTCCGATCCCATGGGCAGAAGGCTTTGGCGGTCGGCCGGTCTTGCGGGGATTTGACTTCCGGCAGGGCTTTTACTATATGGGTCTCGCACGGAGAACTTGGATGGAGGATGTCATGGTGGAAAGACGGAGAACGGAAAAGGGTCGTTCCAAGGTGTTCTTCGCGATCCTTTCTCTGATCTTTCCCGGTCTCGGTCAGATCGTTCGTGGCCGAATCATAGCGGGCCTCCTCTTTCTCTTCAACGTCATCCTCTACTTCATTCCGCTTTTCGTGAAGCAGGAGATCGATTACGATGTGCAGACTCCAGCCTTATTGATTGCGCTGGGAGTATGGTTCTGTTCGGCAATGGACGCGTTCCTCTATCGGAGCTCCTTTCTGGTGTTAGCGCTTCTGGTTTCTCTCTTTTGTTTTGGCGCAGGTTTTTTCGGCGCGTACTTCATTTTGCCCCATCTCGATATCTGAAGACGGGTCTGATTCGAAGAGCGACAATCAGCGGGATCTCGCCCACCCTCTTGAGATTTCTCACATTGAAGCGTAAAACGTATGGATCATGGATCTGCTTCTCGACATTCAAGGTCTGAGGACCGTTTTTAGGTCTGAGCACGGTACGGCAGCGGCTGTAGATGGTTTAGACCTGTGTTTGGAAGCGGGCCAAACTCTCGGACTTGTGGGAGAATCCGGTTGCGGCAAGAGCGTAACCGCGCTCTCGATCATGCGTCTGATACCTTCACCGCCGGGCGAGATCATTGCAGGTCGGATCCTTTTCGAGGGAGTAGATTTACTGACGTTAAGCGAATCTGAGATGCGCAAGATTCGAGGGAATGAAATCTCGATGATCTTTCAGGAGCCAATGACCTCCTTGAATCCTGTCTTTCGCGTGGAGGATCAGATCGGCGAAGTGTTCAGAATCCATCGGGACATGAGCAGGAGCGAGTCGGCCGCGGCCTCGTTGGAAATGCTGCGGAAGGTGGGAATACCGTCGCCGGACAAGAGGGCCAAGGATTACCCTCACCAGATGAGTGGAGGCATGCGCCAGCGGGTAATGATCGCGATGGCGCTGGCGTGCGACCCAAGGCTCATGCTGGCCGATGAGCCGACCACCGCGCTGGATGTTACGATCCAGGCCCAGATCCTGGAACTGATGAACGACATCAAGTCCAGATTGGGGACGGGAATCATTCTCATTACCCACGATCTTGGAGTGGTCGCTGAAATGGCCGACCGCGTGGCAGTCATGTACACGGGGATGATAGTGGAAGAGGCCCCTGTCAAATCGATTTTTGCTGCACCCCAGCATCCCTACACCATCGGTTTGCTGAGATCCGTTCCTCGGATCGGCGAAATCAGGTCCGAGCAGAGAGAGCGCCTCCACATCATTTCCGGCATGGTGCCCGACCTCCTCCACCTGCCGCGCGGCTGCACTTTTCAGGATCGTTGCCCGGAAGTAGGTTCAATCTGTAAGGAGCCCCCGGTCCTCGAGAAAAAGAACTCCGGCCATCTTGTGCGGTGCTGGATGCGTTGACCGGACGCTATTTTGGGCAGTTCGGGGGTACGAGCTTCATGGAAGGAGAACCCAATGACCGAGGATGCCAAGGCTCGGGATCACGAGGTATTTGAAAACAAGTGTTACGTAAAGATACGGTACAGTGTTCGAGTTGTTGACGGACCCGTGCTCAAGGGAGGTTCCGCGCCCGAAACAATGGACTTCGTCACCGGCTATCTCCACGTGATTCCCGGTCTTGAACGGCGACTAATCGGCCACCGGGTGGGAGACAAGCTCTCTTTTGTCGTTCCCCCTGAAGAAGCATTCGGGGTTCGCCGGGAAGAGCTCGTCATAGAAAAGCCGAGAGAGGAGTTTCACTTTCCCGCAGGATTCGAGCCTTATCCGGGCATGGAAATCCCCCTCGTGACAATGAGTGAAAACGCTCCCGATACGGTGCTGATCAGGGAGATCAAGAAAGACACGATAATCGTGGATTTCAACCATCCCCTGTCAGGAGCTCCGCTTCAGTATGAGCTCGAGATCTTGGAAGCCCGGCCGGCAGAGTCCTCTGAGGTCTGCTCCCAGTGGGACCAAGGGGAGACGGGCGCCATGGCTTGCGCGTCGGTCCCTGAGATCGTCCTGGGTGAGGATGTTTCAGAAAACCAGTGAACCTGGAACGATTTCTGACGCCTGGGGCAGGATCGAGCCACTCTGCCGCGGCTCGGGAAATGCCGCGGGCATTGGGTTCAACTCAGGTACCGGCAAGAGGCTCGTCTGTTCGCCCCGGGGACGCGGCCGCTTCAGTTGAGAGGCAGCCAGATAGTGAACGACGTCCCATCCTCGTCTGACTTTACCGAGATAGATCCTGCATGATCCTCGACGATTTTCCGGGAAACAGTGAGACCAAGGCCGGTGCCGTGCTCCTTGGTGGTATAGAACGGATTGAAGATCTGTTGAAGCTCTTCTGCCGCGACTCTCGGCCCGTCATTTCGGACCTTCATTTCAAAATAAACGTCGGATTCGAGCTCACCGGTCCTGAGGGCCTTCTCACTGGGGATGGAGGCGCCGGTTTCCAGTTCCACGACCCCACCCCTTGGGGAGGCGACGATCGCATTTGACAGAAGGTTGAGAACCAACTGTTGGAAACGACCGGGATCCAGTGGTACCTCGCCGATCTCGGAGCCAAGCCGGGCCTCTATTCGAACTTCTTTCTCCTTCGAGCGCGCTTCGGTGATCTCGAGAATATAGCGAATCAATTCGTTCGGGTTTATCTTCTGCAGTTGGACGCTTCCACGTTTGGTGAAGTCGATCAGCCTCTCCAAAATTCTCTCCAGTCGCTCGATTTCAGTCACGATGATCTTCACATATTGCTTCTGGGTATCCAGCTCGAGCTCCTCACTGGAATCCAGTTGCTTGGCCATCCTCCGGGCGAAACCTCCGACGATGGCGAGGGGCTGACGCAATTCGTGAGCCACTTCTGCCGTGTGTTCCTCAATGGCCTTGCATTTGCCCGACTGGACGATGTGCTCGTAGAGCTCATCGATGATCTTGATCTTTTCGACAAGCGCCTCCCTCGAGGTGGTGAGCTCTTCTTCCAGCTTTCGCCTGGCCGTTCTGTCACGCATCACCCCTTCGAATCCCGAAGGGTGACCTTCCGCGTCAAAAGACGCTTTGCAACGGATTCTGGCGAATTTGCGATTGCCTTCCGCATCCAGGATCCCTAGCTCCTCGTCCCACACCATATCGGAACGGAGTACCAGGATGCCCGCGGCCCGCGGTTGGTCTTCGGGGATGACATAATCCGTGAACGGGGTCTCAAGTATCTGCTGCACAGGATAACCGAGAAATTCTTCAGCCTGCGAATTCACATAGGCGAAACGGCCTTTGGGATCGAGCACGAAGATGACGTCCGGTACCTGCTCGACCAGATTGCGGTAACGTTGCTCTGAATCTCTGAGACGTTCCTCAACCCGTTTTCTGCCCGTAATATCGACGGTCAGCTCGCTTGCTCCCGTCACCTCACCGGCATTGTTCTTGATTGGCGTAGCGGTGTGGTGAAGCCAGCGCGCCTCCCCGCTGGTATCTTGTCTCATGCGTACGGACATTGCTCGCTCTTCACCTTCGAACACCTTTTTCACCGGGCACTCAAAACAGATTCGGTCACTACAGGCCATGAACTCGTGACACACCTTGCCCACCGGATCGCCAAAGGCACGTTTAAAGAAGTCATTGGCGTATACTACTCTGAAGTCCCGATCAAGCTCCCAGAACATCTGACCGGCACCGTCAAGCAAGTGACCAAATCGCTCTCGTAAAGAAAAATCGGACGCCAAGGCTATCCGCCCTCTCTCTCTCTCGGTTTCCCGTGCTTAGCCCTGTCTCAATTATCATCACTCTTCCGGACGATGTCCAGAGGTTTCAGTCCGCGCAGAAGCCCAGCGAACCCCAGCCGCTGCATATCGACCATTTGTCGGGAAACTAAAATCCAGCTCAGCCAGGCTTCCTTGTCTGTTCCCGGAATGCTTGGGTTCATAAGACCAAGCGCCCATCATATGGTCGCGGCATGTCTGGTAAGAAACAAGCTCCGGCCCCTCGAAGCCGCCCGCCGTACCGACCAGCGACGGTCTAACTGTCCTCCAGCCAAAACGCGGGAGAGAGCCGCGCGCGATACTTCCTGATGAGCGTCTTGAGCTCGGGGTCTTCTTTCATGGTAAAAAACAGATTCTTCTCATCCCGCAGGTCCTTCTTCAGACGCGTCACATATTTTTCGGGATTAGCCTTCAGGGCTTGACCAAGGTATTTGAGCACCCTGTCCTCGTCGCCCAGGGCAGCGTAGCAATTGGCCATGAGGTAGTGCCCGAGCCCCCGGTCTTCCCGTCGCTCGTATTTTTTCAGATTGCCCTGCATTGATTCGGCCTGGGCCAGGACCTTTTGGGCCCGTTCGGGCTCGTCCAATAGGATAAATGTTCGACCTATGAGGATGAGGTACAGTGGATTCTTTGCGAATCTCGAGGCAGCTTCCTTATAGTATCCGAGTGCCGCTTGAGGCCTGTTCGTGGCGAAATAGAGGTTTCCGATATTGGAGAGGATCTTGGCGCGATCCTCGTCTGACTGGGCCAATTCGAGCGCCCTCTCGAAATTTTTCATGGCCTGAGGGTAGTCGCCGGAATTCTTGTAGCAAATCCCGATGGCGTTGAAGCCGAAAAATTCCTCCGGCTCCTCTTCCACATAGCGAGTGAAGGCTTGTATGGCGTTGTCAAAATCCCTTTCATCGACCAGGGTGAGTCCTTTTTCTTTCCAGGTCCTGTCGTCTTGCTGCTGGTGATCCAAGCTTTGACCTGAGAATACTTTGCCAAGATCGAAGACGCTCGTATGACGAACGACCTTTCTGGAACATCCGGCAACCAGTGCAATGCCTAATGCGCCGATCAATAGAACTCCAAACAGACCTGAACGAGGGAGCGGCAAATGGCGGGGCTGAAACCTGGGGATGACCTGAGAAAAGGCTCGTCCGTCACCCTTGGACGACAGCGATCCATATCGAGCAGGGCTTGGGTGGGCCGCTGCCGGCAACCTGGTCCCGGAGACAATTCTCTCGGTCTGCCGTTGGAAAAGCTGGGGGGTCATGCTATCTCGGTGCCCGTACGACTGCGATAGGGCCGTGTCACCTGAGCTGTCACTCATTCGATTACCACCATTCGTCCTCTTCCCGGCTGAAACGTCATAAAAGCCCCCTGTGGCGACTCCGCTCAGTGAGAACCCCTATGGATCCAATGGACTTCAGCCGCCGCTCTGAATGGCAGGCCAGCGACAAGCACCATACCCAATCAATTTTGTCGTGGCAACCTCCTGGATGTTCCGCAATCTTGACAAATTAGCGGTCCGCTTCTAATATCGGGGCCGAAAATTGAGAGTGCCAATCCGCAATATCCGCCGGAATACTGCTTTGCCATGCACTCTTATCATGCTCTGCTACCTGGGCAGGGATCCCGATAGGGAGATAGCTACCCGGGCACGCAAGAACCTTATCCCCGCCGCCCGCACCTGGCACACTCGTCCTGACAGGCCGGAGCTCCCCGAGCCGATCCACGAAATCGTGATGAAGGTGATCGAAAAGGTCGGGCCGGGAAAAGAAGATGAAATCAGCAGCGAACAGGAGGAATGCGTCGAAGGACATATCGGTCTTCTTGGGTTGGGGGAAATTATTCAGTCCGTGGATCACAACAATCGCACGGTCTGTATAACGCTCCGGCGCGATGGGAATGCCGCGACAGTCTTCACTGAGAATGGCAGGGTTGTGGGAGCGGTGTGTGACGAGGAGGACGGTCTCGACGCTCTGTACCGCGCGTTCGGATGGGGAGATGCCCTCTTCAGTTACGTCCACCAAGAACCCGGAGCGTTCAAGAACCGAATACAAGTCAGCACGCTGAATCTGGTTATGGATGCTCTCGAGCGGGCTCCTGACGAAGACCCTTACGAAAGCGATGCCAGCCTCAACTGGAAAGTGACGGGCCACCTCGAGATCATGAACGTCTTTGAAATCGCTGAAATATTTGAGATGAACGCCAAGCAGGCGGTGTGCAGGTTGATTCGAAGTGAAGAGGAAGACGGGATACTGTATTTCAACGGCGGCCGGATCACGAACGCATCCTGGGGGTCCTTGACGGGGATGGAAGCAGCGTGTCACTTGCTGGCATGGCCCAGCGCGGAGTTTCTTATCACACGGGGTGGTGAGGGCGTGTCCGAAGTGATCCATATTGGAATGCAGAATCTTATTATCGAAGCGATGCGCTTGCTCGATGAAGGTGTCACTGTCACTGACAGAATCGCGTCCGAGCTGGAATTGGTAAATGAATTATTTGAAGGACAAGACGTCGTTTCGCTGCCGGTGCTGGACAGGGTTCGACTGGTCTTCAGCGAAAATCTTGAGGCGCGGGACATCCTCGAAGAAGATTTGAATCCGGTCGTTCGCAAAGCCGTTAAAGTCAAGATTTCCAAGACCGTCCACAGGTATCTTCAGGCCGCGACGGATTTCGCTACCAGGATGAACGCGGCGCGAGGCCGGGTACCTCTTTCCACCACCGAGAAACTTGTACTGCTCAGCTATTTGTCACACGACGAATCCGAGCAGATTAAGCAGCAGGCCCAGAGCACTCTAGCCTCCCTTGACGTCCCGACGTATCGGAAAGGCTTGGCATCCGATCTCCATCCCGCGGTGATGGATTTCCTCGTAAGGGAGACGATACGTGATGAATCGCTTATCAAAATCGTGTGCTCCAGTCCCAATATCATGCCTGAGACGGCTCTCCACATTCTGAAGGCTTGGAGGAGCGGCGATGTCCTACGCACAATGGTGGAAAACACCAAGCTCCTGGAAAGAAGCGCTGCCGTTTCGGCCGAATTGGCTCGGTTGGCCGGGGACAATCCTCGTATCCTATCTCGGATCGACTCTTTCGAAGAATCCTTGTTAGAGGGCTATGGTCAGGTAAAAGTGGAGGGTCCCCTCTCCTTCTGCGGACTCGCAGGATTGATGCGGGCCGCGGAAAACGGGGCCCGATCCGGAACGATTATGCTGTTGGGGCAGCAGCAACAAGGTCGCGTCTTCTTTCGAAAAGGAAAGATCGTGGGCGCCGTTTGGGGGGAGCTCGAAGGAATGCCGGCTCTCGAGGCAATCTTGAATTCGTCGTCCGTGAGATTCCTCTATATACTCCGGACCCATTTCCGGATCGACAACGTGGAACCTCATCTCGCGGAGGAACTTCTCGAGACTCCTGCAGCGGGGCCGGTTTTCGACGAGCAAGACGAGAGCGGGATGCGCATCATTACAGGGCATCCGGACGCGATGGATATATTTGAAGTCCTCTCTGCTCTGGAAGGCACTCCAATCCCGGTACGGGTTTCCTTTATGTGTGAGGAGGGATCAGGCGAGATCTACAGGGACCACAGCCGTGTGCTTCACGTCCATGTGGAAGGGAAAAAGAGTCCTTACAGAGCCATGGCTGCCATACTCTCATGGAGCGAGACGAGATTTCTTGTCCGTTACGCCCGAGAGGAAATTCCCATCTCGGTTGACCGAAAGCTGACCGACTTTTTCAGGGAATCCCTAAAAGAGGTTCCCGATGAAATGAAACAGGTGACCAGACCTGGGGAGTTGCCCGAGTGGGAGCTGTCAGAGGTGGAATATCGGAGCCTGTATCATCAGATCCTTGAGATGGGAATGGCGCAAAAGATCAAGCTCG
>JARRRG010000024.1:0-17907 GCA_037380965.1 Deltaproteobacteria bacterium | reverse complement strand
CTCAAGTAGAAAAAGTCCCTTTACATAGAATCGGTTTTCTCCATCAGCCGCCCGCGGCCACAACACTCCTGGCGGCGCATGGGCGGCATATTGACACGGTCGGCCCCTGTTCATCCGGTTCGGTTCTCTGCCGACCGGGGAAACGGGCAATGCCTCACATCTCAAGCCCTTCCACTTGGTATCCGCATTGGGGGCAGAGCCCGTCAGTGATGTCGTACCTCAGTATGGTATAACCTGACCGCTCGATCAAAAGATGCGAGCATCCGGGACACCGCGTGCGTTCGCCGGGATTCCAGGGCAAATTGCCGGTATAGACATAGTAGAGTCCCTCGTCGAGACCGATTTGTCGGACCTTCTGAAGTGCCGAAGCTTCTGTGGGCGGGATACCGCGCTCCCGATACTGGGGATAGAATCGGCTCACATGCCACGGGGTGCCCGGACCCAGCTGGCTTCGGATGAAACCCGCCATGTCTCGCACCTCTCCCGGATCATCGTTGAGGCCGGGAATGAGGAGCGTGGTAACTTCAACCCACACTCCCAACTTCTTCATGTACGGCAGGGTATCAATAACGCCCTCGAGCCTCGCTTTGCAATACTTCGTGTAGAACTGCCGGTTAAATGCCTTGAGGTCTACGTTTGCAGCGTCCAGCAGACCGGACGCGTCATCAAGCATGTCTCGGGTCATGTACCCATTGGTGACAAACACGTTCATGAGGCCGAGCTTCTTGGCTTCAACCATTGTGTCTCGGGCCAGCTCATAGTAAATGGTCGGTTCGGTGTAGGTGTACGCGATGGTCTTGCAACCGTTGTGCAAAGCGCTGGCCGCGATCTCTGCCGGAGAAAAGGCCTCGCCCGCAATCCGTCCGGCATCACGCGGCATCTGGGAAATCGAGTAGTTCTGGCAGAACGAGCAGCGGAAGTTGCATCCCACCGTCGCCACGGAAAATGACCTGGATCCGGGGGCGACATGAAAAAGCGGTTTCTTCTCGATTGGATCTATGTTCGAGGAAATCACCTTGTCATAGACCATGGTATAGAGTGTCCCGCCCCTATTCTCGCGCACCCGGCAAATACCTTTGTTGCCGTCCTTGATCCTGCAACCATGGCGACAGAGACGGCATTTGACCGCGCGGGATTCCAATTTGTCGTACAAAAGAGCTTCTTTCATTTCTCACGCTCCTTGAGAGCGGTCACCACGCGCGCACCGAGGGTGTCAAAGCTTCCTGTTGACATGATCAGAACGATATCGCCGCCCTCGAGTGATCCCGACAGAAACTCGACGATTTGGTCAGTGTCGCCAAAAGCTCGGGCATCCTTTCCAAACGACATCAGGTCCGTAGCCAACTTCTCTGAACTGAATCGATCACCCGGAACGATGTTTTGCACATCTCGCGGCTCCCTGAGAACGATCAGGTCGGCCGAGAGAAAAGCCGGCACATAGTCCGATTGAAAAAACGCCCGCCTGCTCGTGTTCGTTCTCGGCTCAAAAACAGCCACCAGGCGTTTTCCCGGGTAACGGGAGCGCACCCCTTCGCAGGTCAACTTGACTGCGGTGGGGTGATGTGCGAAGTCTTCCATAATGACGATTCCCGCTTCCTCAGCCAACACTTCCTGCCGCCGTTTCACTCCCCGGTACGAGGCCAGCGCATCCATTGCCTTCTGCGGGTCTATCCCCACCTTCTCCGCCACCGCGATCGCGGCCAGGGCGTTTACCAGATTATGAAAGCCGAGTATCGGCAAGGTTCCCCATGCCACCTCTTCCGCACCTCGCCGAACAGTCGCGATCATGCCACGGCCGGTATCTTCCGCGCCCTGGACCGTCCAGTTCGAGGACCCGCCAAAGCCGTAGCTCTCGAATTGGGGATTGACGCGGTCAACTATCTGTCGAACCGTGTCATCATCCCAATTTACGATGAGACAGCCTTGGGAAGGAATCAGTTGTGCGAAGGCCCGAAACTTCTCCTTTATCTGATCCAGGTTATCGTAGATGTCCCCGTGATCGAATTCGCACGAAGTGATGATGCCGACATCGGGATGGTAATGAAGAAATTTGGGACTCTTCTCAAAGTACGCGGTGTCGTACTCGTCTCCTTCAATAATGAAATAATCGCCCGTGCCAAGCCGGTAGTTTCTTTCAAAATTTAACGGCACTCCTCCGATCATGAAGCCCGGCTCAAGGCCTTCGTGGTGCAGAATCCACGAGATCATCGCGCTCAAAGTGGTCTTCCCATGAGTGCCCGCCACTACGATCCGCGTCTTGTTTCCCGAGAAGTATCGATGTATCGCGTCCGGCAAGGTAGTAAAAGGTATGCCTGAATGCTCGAGCTCGACAGCTTCGGGATTGGTTCGACGTATGACGTTTCCGACCACCACGAGGTCCGGCCTCTCCTCAAGATTGGAGGCTCGGTATCCGTTCATGACGTCGATCCCCAGTTCCTTCAGGAGATCGCTCATCGGGGGATACACACCTTGATCCGATCCGGTTACCCGAAATCCGCTCTCATGAAACAGTCCAGCCAGAGAAGCCATTCCAGTGCCGCATATGCCCATCAGGTGAACGTGGCCGCTGGCGCTCAACGGGGGGCGATTATGCAACGTGTTTGTTCATGAGCTATTTTACATATCGATGTGTTGCTATCATTCCCCTCAATTTCTGTCAAGCGGCGGAAAAGGGCTCATAAGCCCCTTTTACACTTCCTACGAGCTATTTTTTGCTCCATCCAGAACGGATTGCGGAAAGCCTCCTTCAAAAGTCGGGAGCACGCTCGGTCATCTGATGAACGAGTCGGTCCGGACGGGGACGTCAGGATCGCGAGACGGCCTTTTCTTGAGGGGTTGAGCAATGCAACGCACTCCGATTCAGGCAAGAAGCCTCTCGAACTCTCTTCTGAGAGGCGGGCGATATACCGACTTGGTAAACATATTTTCGGAAGCATAGGGAATGGCGCTTAAAGCCGCTCCATGAGCCTTGCAACAGGTGGGACCACGGGAGGCGCCTGACACTTCCGGAACTCATCGGCCGGCAGGCTGAAGTCTTTGTACGCTCCACGAGTACGCGGCACGGCACTCCTGTCCCGCGGACATGCCCATGCAACGGAAGGCACGTGCCGGCTTTTCAGACGGCACGATCATCGCGCCCGCGCATCTTCGAGCAGCCTCAAAAGGAGACCCCTTGCCCGGCCAGGCAATGATTTCTCCACGTTCCCAATCCTGTCAGCGACTACCGTACTCCCCCGGCTCTCGGGATCTTCCCGCGGCCGCCGGTCCCCGCTCCGCCCGCTCTTCTCGTATGTGGCTGCACCGGAGCTTTCAACTTATCAAATTCGTGGCAGAAAATCCTATTCGTCCGCGGGCGCGTAATAACACCTTTTTGGCGAGATTACGAGTCCCTGCTTCTTGAGGGAGCTGATGATCTTGGAAACATCTTTGGATTCCATTTTGGTGGCCTTTGCCACGTCACCCGGTCTGACCGGCTTCCCTGCCTTTTGCATGGCTTGCAGGACAACCTTCTCTTGCTTGTCCATGTCTCTTGCCTCCGTTTGTTGACAGCCTCCCACACCCAACCTCATGAGATGACCGATTACCGTATTCTTAGACCAGCGCTGCAGAATTTTCAATAGCCGCAAACCCTTGCGTTCAGGGCTTTTGTCTTCCCGCATCGGGAGAGGCGCCTCTCCGCTTTGACCGGCCCGGAGGAACGATAGCGCTTTTTCGGAAATCTCGGATGAAACGGCTTTTCGAGATGATGTGGAGACGACGTCCCTCCTCCCGGCCGGGAAAGCGTGCCGGTCGGAGAAAACGGGCGATCTCCTGCGCGGCCGGGTGCATCACGTTCGCTCATCACCGCGCGATCCATTACGCGCGAGCGGAGCGTTTGCTGGACGCGACCTGACTGGAAAATCCTGCAATAGTGGACGGAGCGGACTGTTCATTTGGCTTACCGCACGCGGTGCGATCGGACGGCTTCTGGTTTCGACGACGTCCAGCACGTGTGCCTCGAGTTTCCGCCGCGAGATTGAATTCGCGTCCGCGAGGAGCCTGCGTTACGCGGGAGGGAGCTGTATCATGTTTGAAGATTATCCCAGAGAAGTAGTGACCAAGGATGGCACCCCTATACTGATTCGGCCGCTGGCTCAAGAGGACGAGCAGCGGCTGATCGATTTTATTGCAAGACTGCCGCAGGAAGAACGTTGGTTTCTTCGACACAAGATGGACGATCCGGAGGTTGTGCGGCAATGGATGGAGAAACTCGACTTCAAACTCGTAATCCCGATGGTAGCAGTCAAACAAGAAGATCAAATGATCATCGCAAACGTCAGGCTCCATCGCCGCGCGTCGGCGTGCATGGAACATCTCGCCCACCTTCGCATTATGGTCGATCCAGGTTACCGGCACCAGCGCGTCGGGACGTGGATGCTCCTGGACGTGATTCGCCTGGCCATGGCTCTGGGTCTTGAAAAGCTTGTGGCCGAGTTTGTGGCCGGGATGGAAGAAGCGGGGATTAACGCCGCGCACAGACTCGATTTCTTCGAGGAAGCGGTTCTGAGGGATTACGTCAAAGATCCCCAGGGGAATTATCGCGACCTGATCATCATGGTGAAGAAGCTCCACCGAGATTGGAGCGACTTTTGAGCTACGAATCCCAAACAAGTCTCCTCAGTGATGTCGAGGATGTCAGAACCGTGCAAGAAACTGAACAAGGGACTCTCTCCATTGTACCTCGCTGCCCTCCGGGCCTGTTCTCCAGGCTGGAACTGGACAACGGTCTCGGGAACTTCGCCCATTATTCATCCATCATCCAGAAGCTCGATGTCTTTGCGAAAGTGGCCTCCCAACGGGACGGCAGAGTTACACTGGCGATCATTGGGGACAAGGTGATCGTCGGTTACGCGGCTTGCTGGTATCCCGGTCCGGACGAACGATGGAGCAAGCTGGGGGACCTCCTTTACGAAATGGGCGCGCTCGAAGTGAGTCGGAACTTCCGCAGGCTGAACCTCGGATCGAAAATCATCGGGATCATCATGGAAGACGACATGTTCAATGACAAAATTGCCTACATGAACGGCTTCTCATGGCATTGGGACCTCGATGGGACCGGCCTGACCATGGCCGAGTATCGTCAGGTGATGATGCGATTGCTCAAGCCCCACGGCTTTCAGGAATGCTACACGAATGAACCGAATATTGCCCTGAGAGAAGAGAACCTTTTCATGGTCAGGATCGGCTCCCGGGTCTCCGAGGAAGATCGGGCTCAATTTCGGGATCTCCGTTTCGGGATAGTGAGAAAAAAGCAGGCGGTATGATTCATGCTCAAATCCGACAACTCGGAGCATGCGCTTCCAGGGGGTCGGGGGTCCGCAATTCCTCGTCACGCTCCGCGCTTCGTGTCCCGGTCGAACCAGCGCGTCACGGAATGATCCGACAAATGTGCATTGTCCGCGGTAGCCTGGTGGTTGCAAGAGCAAGAAATCTCTCCCTCATTCATAGCGATACGCTTTGCGGGCCTTGACCGAATCGACCGGTGGTGATATCCAGGGCTCCCATGGCTCCACATGATACCGCATTCCCCGGCCATCAATCCGACCGTCAGTGGGAGGTGGAGAAACTTATTCTCGCCGCTCGCACTGTTCGGAAAAGGGCCTCTGTTCCGCTGAGCCGTTTTCGTGTCGGCGCTGCGGTACTGACGAAAAGTGGCAAGATATTCGAGGGATGCAACACGGAGTCACTGATTCCTTTGCTGGGAGTGTGCGCTGAGCGTAACGCAATCAATCACGCTCTTATACATGGAGAAACGAATTTTCTCGCGGTCGCCGTCGTGTCGGATCTCCATGCGGCCCTGCTCCCGTGCGGCGCATGTCTCCAGTACATTCAGGAATTCGCGCGTCAGGAAGGGCGGGACATCCTGATCATCGCGGAAGGGCGGTCGGGTGACCGACTCGTCACGAGTCTCGACGAGCTTTTCAAGGGCGGATTTCCCGCTGAAACCTCCCCTCGGGATATTCAAGAGTCTTTTCGTTGGTCCAGTGACGAAGACCCACAATCGTAGCCAACGGCTCCGCACCGATTCACGGTGAACGTCAAGCAAACAGCTCCTGTTGCCGCAGGAGGTTTCCTGCCGGGTTTCAGCAGAACACGCAGAACGCGTTCACCTCATGAATAGCCGTTGTGGCTTATCACTGGAACCTGACCGGCTCTCATTCTCGACCACCCGCCTTGTCCGGGAACTATGAACTGATTAACATTTCAATTCCAACTATATTTGTGGTATTATTCAAGCATATTATGACATAGTGTCGCATCATCGACACTGGTAAGAGCCGCTCGTGGGCTCACCAAGGACCATCACGCGACTGCTCCTCGAACGAAGAGGGACCGCGTGGGGTCGTTCGCGTGAATCGAGGAGAGTGATTTGTTGACCGCGTGGGTCTGCCTTTGATCAAGCGGCTGAATTATACTACGCGGAGAGAAGATTACGAGGCCTTCGGTGGCAGATACGACGGAGGAAAACCATGTCGGGAACGATTCGATCCATTCGGGACGGGGTGATTAACGATCAGGGATCGTGGGTCGATGTTGGAGCTGACGGGCTGAAGTTCCGCCGTTTCCTGTCCACGCCGGACGAGGATCCCTGGGAAACCGTTGAGTGGGGGACACGTCAGGCGGTTATACTGGCAGAGAGCGGACACGTCGTTTTTGAGCAGTCCGACGTGGAGGCGCCCCTTTCCTGGTCCGACATGGCGGTCAATGTCGTGGCATCGAGGTACTTTCGCGGCCGTCCCGGAGCAGCTCAGGGGGAAAGAAGCATTCGGGCTATTATTCACCGCGTGGTCGATACGATTCGGGAATGGGGAACCGAACAGGGCTACTTTGCCTCCGAGGATGACGCGCAGGTCTTCAGTGATGAGTTAACCCTCCTCTTGCTCCATCAGAAAGCGACGTTCAACAGTCCGGTGTGGTTCAATGTCGGCATTGAAGCAGTGCCGCAGTGTTCCGCCTGTTTCATCCTCAGCGTAGACGACTCGATGACGTCAATTCTTGACTGGTATAAGGCCGAGGGGTTGATTTTCAAGGGAGGCTCAGGGTCAGGGGTTAACCTCTCCCGGCTTCGGTCCCGGCGGGAACCGCTTGGTGGAGGTGGCACCGCGTCAGGTCCGGTGTCTTTCATGAAAGCGGCGGACGCATCCGCGGGGGTTATAAAATCGGGCGGCAAGACCCGTCGAGCGGCCAAGATGGTGATTCTCGATGTAGATCATCCTGACATCCTCCAATTCATTCGCTGCAAGGCGGAAGAGGAAGTGAAGGCCCATCTTTTAGCCCAGGCCGGGTACGGGGGTTCCCTCGAAGGTGAAGCCTACTCGACCGTCGCGTTCCAGAATTCAAATCACTCGGTCCGGGTGTCAGACGCCTTTATGGAGGCAGACAAGAATGATGAGGAATGGCATACGCGTTTCATCCTCACCGGAGGGCTAGCCGACACTCACAAAGCCCGGGATCTTTTCCGCGAGATGGCACGCGCCGCACATGGATGTGGTGACCCCGGCATCCAGTTCCACACTACGATCAACCGGTGGCACACGTGTCCGGAAACGGCTCCCATAAGGGCTTCCAATCCGTGCTCGGAGTATATGCATGTTGACGATTCCGCGTGCAACCTCGCCTCCCTCAGGCTAACGGCTTTTTTGGACGGGGACGGCTTCCGGACTAACGCGTTTCGTCATGCCGTCAGCATCATGATCACCGCTCAGGAGATTCTGGTTGACAAGGCGAGTTATCCGACCGCAGCGATTGAAAAGAACTCTCGGAACATGCGCGCCCTCGGCCTCGGATATGCCGATCTGGGGGCTCTGCTCATGGAACGCGGTCTGCGATACGACTCGGACAAAGGCCGAACGTGGGCTGCCACCATCACAGCGCTCATGACCGGTGAGGCCTATCTCCAATCAGCTCGGCTCGCCGCGATCAAGGGGTCTTTCCCGGAGTTCGACAAGAACCGGGAAGCGATGCTGGGAGTCATGGGACTGCACCGGCAGCATGTGGAGCACATCGATCAATCAGAGGTTCCATACGATCTCATCGGCGAGACCATCAAGGTCTGGGACAGGGTTCTGAGAGCCGGCGAGCAGCACGGATATCGCAATTGCCAGGCGACGGTGCTGGCGCCAACCGGGACGATCGCTTTCATGATGGATTGCGATACCACCGGTGTGGAGCCTGAAATGGCCCTGGTCAAGTACAAGAATCTTGCAGGTGGCGGTCGGCTCAAAATCGTGAATAAAACCGTTCCCAGGGCCCTCGAGAGGTTGGGTTATTCTCCGGCAGTGATTCAACGCGTTGTGGAAAGGATCAGCGAGACAGGTACCATCGAAGGAATCGAAGAGGTGCGTTCCGAGCATCTCCCGATATTCGATTGCGCGTTCCGGCCGCTCAAAGGGAAGAGATTCATCTCGACCGGCGGGCACCTCCGCATGATGGCCGCGGTTCAACCCTTCATCTCGGGAGCTATTTCAAAGACCATCAATGTCCCCCACGAAACCACTCCGGAAGAAATCGAAGAGATCTTTCGTCGATCATGGGTACTGGGACTCAAGGCTGTCTCGATTTATCGGGACGGATGCAAGGCCGTGCAACCCGTTGGCCTGACCGTGAGCTCCGGGGAGAAAACGGTACGGCCGGTGCGCCGGCGTCTGCCGGTTGACTGCCAGAGTGTCCGTCACAAGTTCGGAATCGCGGGTCAGAAAGGTTACATTCACACCGGATTTTACGAGGACGGTAAGGTGGGAGAGATCTTCATCCGCATGGCGAAAGAGGGGAGCACCATCTCCGGGCTTATGGACACGATCGCCACCCTTACCTCCATCGCCCTCCAGTACGGAGTTCCATTGGAAGCTCTCGTGAACAAATTCATCCATGTACGCTTCGAACCGTCAGGTTTTACGACCAATCCAGATATCCCAATCGCCAAATCCCTTACCGACTACATTTTTCGCTATCTCGGCACCCGCTTCCTCAGCAAGGAGCAGCAGGAGGCCGCAGGGCTGGTAGCGGTCGACCACGGGCCTGATGCCCTTACTGAGTCCTCTTCTCCGCCGCAAGCCGGTGAGGATCGTGCTCCCCGGCCCCAGGATGACCGGCGCATGTTTCATCTCCAGTCCGACGCGCCTGCCTGCCGGGAGTGCGGGTCCATAATGGTGCGACGCGGCTCCTGCTATCGGTGTGACACCGGTGGGGCTTCCAATGGATGCTCTTGATGTCGACATTCCAGAGTGGACACTCTCCGAATGGTCTTGAGCTTGGAGGGCGAGTTCTTTCCATGTCTCTTCAAGGTGCCTTCTCCTCCGCGCGTGGGGTTCCGAGTCAGCGCGCCAGTTGAGGCATGGCCCCGACACTTATGAGCCCCTCCCTTTTCCGACTGAAGCACCGATGTTTGTGGCGGGAGAAAAATAGCGGTACGGAGCGCCGTCGTTGTATGATCGCACCCCTCTCCTCTGGACAGGACTGGCAGAAAGGGATATAAGGCAAATTCTGTCAAATCACCACCGGCCTGCGTCACGGGGCCCTGGAGAGGCACGGAGGTGGGGAAGGGCCAATGAGTGAGTTGGCATGGCAGTTAGATCTTGTGGAAATGAAATCGGTGCGTTAGGGTGAAGTGGTTAAGGAAGTTATATGATTGGGTTCTCGGATGGGCTGAAACGCCATATGCGGTTCCCGCACTCTTTCTACTCGCTTTCTCGGAATCGTCTTTTTTTCCCGTTCCCCCGGATGTGCTGCTGATTGCGCTGGCAATCTCCATTCCGCGGAAGTCGTTTTACTACGCGTTCATATGCTCAGTGGGATCGATTCTCGGGGGCATTCTCGGATACCTGATCGGTTATAAATTTATGGAAGTCGTAGGAAACCACATTATTCAATGGTACGGCTTCACTCAGCAATGGGAATATGTGGGCAGCCTCTACAATCGTTATGCCGGCTGGGCCGTTGGGATTGCCGGTTTCACGCCTATTCCCTACAAGGTGTTCACCATTGCGGGCGGGGCATTCCGGATTGATTTTGCAACATTCCTGATCGCCTCATCATTGAGCCGCTCGGCCCGCTTCTTCCTGGTAGGGGCGCTGATCTATTATTTCGGTCCGACGGTAAAGGGTTTTATTGACAAGTATTTCGATATACTGGCAATAGCGTTCGTGGTGCTCCTGGTTGCCGGATTCTTTGTCATCAAATATGTTGTTTGAAGAAAAACGACATGATCAGTCAATAATTCATTGATAAAGAAGTAGCTGAGGAGTAAGATCATAAGGAAGAGCGTTGTTCGGAGTTCCAACTTCGAGTTTGGGAGTCAAGGGTTTGACCGTGGAGGTCAGTGAAAGTTCTACTAAAGTCTTTATCGAAATTGCGATAGTAAGGAGGGTGTCATGGAATTCGTAGAACGGATTAAATCAATGACTCGGGAGCAGGTCGCGAACGGAATCGTAGACCTGCTGACCCACGTGTCGCCTGACACATTTATGAAGCTGGCCCTCTTCTCATCGAGATTAATTGAGGGGGAGAAGGCCGGGGCGGCCGTTCAAGCTGTAATGGACAGTCTCAGAGAGGGTGAGGATAGTCAGGCTTCCCGCATGTTCCGGCGAGTGATGACTGAACTGTCTCCCCACTGCCTCAAGACGGTGGCTCGTTCCCTTTTCATCAATGGATTGCTTCGCAGTTCCGCCATTCGTGACAAGTTCACGCAAGAATATGGATTTGCCCCGCCTTTCACGCTCCTTATTAGCCCCTCGATGCAATGTAATCTCAATTGCGTAGGATGTTATTCGGGTCGTTACGCCCGAGAAAAAGGCCTTTCGTACGAATTGCTGGACCGCATACTGGACGAAGCGAAGAAGATCGGGTGCCTGTTCATAGTATTCAGCGGAGGAGAGCCTCTTGTTCGCAAGGATGAGCTGTTTCGGTTGATCGAAAAGCATCATGATATGTACTTTATGTTTTACACGAACGGCACGCTCATAAACGATTCCGTAGCAGACGAGCTGTACCGTTTGGGCAACGCGGGCGCGGTTATCAGCCTCGAGGGGTTTGAAGAAGCCACCGACGCCAGGCGCGGTAAAGGCGTTTTCCAGAAGGTGATGGCGGCCATGGGCCGGCTCAAGGAGCGGGGAGTGCCGTTCGGAACATCGCTCACCGTTACCAGCAAGAACGTTGAAGAACTCACGAGTTACTCCTTTTTCGAGCATCTTTACCTCAAAGGAGTGATGATCGTTTGGTACTTCCTCTTCATGCCTGTGGGTAAGGATCCCGATGTCTCTCTCATGCCCACTCCGGAGCAAAGGGAGTATTTGAGGCACCGGGGCCACGACCTGAGGCGCGAATTCCCAGTCTTTATAGCGGATTTCTGGAATGACGCGCCCTTTGTGGGAGGCTGCATAGCCGGTGGAAAGAATTATGTCCATATCACTCCAAAGGGTGATGTGGAACCGTGCGTCTTTACCCATGTCGCGGTGGACAAGATCTACGACAAGACGCTGGTCGAGGCTTTGAACAGCGATTTCTTCAAGACGATCCGGTCCAAGCAGCCCTATTCCGAGAATCTCTTAACTCCTTGTATGATCATAGACAATCCGAATGTCTTTCGTGAGGTTTGCCGCAAATGCGGTGCATATCCAACCCACGACGGCGCGGATCATGTCCTGACCAAGATTTGCGACGAACTTGACGACTATGGCAGAAGGGTGAGAGCCCTCTATGACCCGATCTGGGAACGAGAGAAGGCGGAGTACGGATACGGTGACGCCCAATCGGACCGGGCAGCCACCGGAGCACCGTAAGAGGGTGTAAGATTTTGTGTTCGTGCAGACGGCATGCAATCAAGCCGACCCATCGTGAGAGGGGAACAATCGGCCTGAGGTAAGCGTGTATGCCGTCCGACCCCCTGACCTTCAGCAACAATTGTCACGGACGTGCAATTACGACGCAAGGCAAACTCATAGGACAGCGCTTGGAAACGGACACGGCAGCGTGTCCGTTTTCGCGTGCCCGGCCTGACGGTGTCTCCCGTTCGACCTTTACTGACGATTGCATGACAAACACGGAATCCGGTCTCCTAGGGCTTGCCCGCTGCATCGACCCCTTTGCCTACGTGGCCGATTCCCTCGAGGAGATCATGGCGGGCTTTGAGGAGATCGTCCCTGGAAATCCGCCCCTGCTCTCCAAACCGTCCTTCCAGGTACGTATTCATGAATCTCGAGACCGCGCGCCGGGCATCCGGCGCCCTTTGTGCAATCTCACTGAGATTCTGCTCATGCCAGGGGTGGACCCTGTCCAGAAGCCTCTTCCTGACCATGTCACTCATTGTCTTGAGATAGATGGTTGAGAGCTCTCCGCTCTTCACGCTGTGCCTCCGCGCCAGTACGAGAGCAATTGCCGCAAGAAGCGCCACCGCAATTGACGCGAGCAGATAAGGTCTGGACCTGGACAGGACGGTGCGCGGCAACGAGAACCCTGCGGCAAACAAGCGTGAAAAGGTTCGACGCAGCATCAACTGGTCGGACCGATCAAAGTTCACCACCGTCCTGACCCATTGATACTCCGCTCGATCATAGAGATCGGTCATGAATCTCCACAGGTTATGGGCCGTGGGAGTCACCGCGGGAGGAGTGGGATCGAGGGGCGTCCAGTCTGAATCGTCAAGCACCGCTTCCACCCAGGCATGTGCATTTGAAAATCGGACGGTGAATTCGTCACTTCCGGAGGCCTTTTCCCCACCGAGAAATCCTTCCACCACTCTCGAGGGGATGCCTACCGCTCTCAACATCAGAGCCATCGCGCCGGCATAGTATTCGCAATTTCCCGTGCGGCTCACAAAGAGAAAGTGCTCGAGAGGGTTGACACCGGCCGGCGCGGTCGGCGCCCGTAGTCGATAGGTGAAGCCCCTCCCGAATCCTGCGAGAAGCGCGTCAGCCTTTTCCCTCGGCGTGCGAGCCCTTTTGGTCCATGCCAGGGCCAACTCCTTGATCTTTGTGGGAATCAGCTTGGATTCGAGGTACACCGGCTCAAAGCGGTGAGAGGCCGGGATGGGACGCTTCACGGCAACGACTTTATATACGTCCGAGACAAGAAAAGGGGTGTCGATTACCACTTCGCCCGACGAATTGATGAGCAAGGGCCTCCGTTTCTGATTTGTCACCTGGAGAGGGAGCCCGCATACGTAGACCAGATCCGAATGGAGCCGGTAGGGAAGAATGCGATACACAAGCCTCTCCGGGTCGGTGGGTCGAATGAACTGACCCATACGGTCGCGTTTCGGAGCCGAAAACCAGGCTCGGCCGTTGGTTTTCGCGAGCACTCGCCCTCGCCAGTACAGAGGTTGCGGTGGAGTGCCTCGGTCAAACGCGGCGACAAAGGCTCTTCTGTTCAGACCGGCAGACCGGCCATGCTCGCCATGTCTCTGTACGTGATGCCTTGACCCAGATCGGAAAAGCCTCCCCTTGACATTGCGGCTCGCAAACCGGGAAGCACCGCGAACGGCCTGGGCAGCACAAGGAACAGCACCACGGTCAGCCCCAGGATAAAGAGGTAATATGTCGAGAGCCTCCCGTGCCACGTATCTGAACGTTCGCCTGCCGGTAATGGAAGCATCATCTTTCCTGACGCGGCTCGCGTCTTGGCAAGGTGGAAAAGCAAGAGAGCGGCCATCAGGAAGAAGAGGTAGATGACGAGGATCACCGCGAAGAGAAGATGATTTGTCAGTATGCAATTGAGCAGCACGAGTCCCACGGTCAGGAATATCAGTTGGGAGATGTTTCGGTCACTCAAGGGAGTGAGAACCCGAACCATCACGGTTCCGAAGGTGAAATACATGAGAAACACGGGTGCGGACACGTGCGCGGTCAGCAGAAGTCCCCAGACGCAAAAGGCTATGAGATAAATAAGGAAGAGAACCGTGATGATTTTTTCCGACCAGAGAACGGGTCGTCGGTAATCAGCTCGCAACACCGCGGCTACGGCCACGGGCACGGCCAATAGCAGCAGTGGATGCAGCCCGTTCTCAATACAGGCGGCCCCTATTGAGAGTGCGACCAATGAGGCGAGGCAGAATTTGAATTTCCGGTCCTGCTCCGAGGCTATGGAGAAGGTGTTCATCAACCGGGCTCGCCCCTTTCGCACGGCCGTTTCCCGAGCCGACACGCCCTCACCTCGCTGTTTCATGTGGTTCGCCCCACCCTCTCAGGAGAAATTCTCCCGAGTCGGCGACCTCAAAAACCATTTCCGATCCCTGATCAGGTATCGCAACCTCGCTCCCCGGATCTTCCCAGCGGGCGAGTATCACGAGGAGCTTCAGTGTGAATTCCGGGCCGACGCCCCCTTCAATGAAGAGACCGGGTGCCTCGAGCGATACGGGGACTCCTAATCGGTCGAAGTGAACCACAAGAGACGCGGCTCGAGATATCGCCTTCTCCGAGGCCTGCTGCGGTAATCGGATCACGACCTGCTGCGCGCCCTCATCCGAGAGGATCCGCGTGACGAACTCGCCGGTACGAGCGCTTTTTTTCCAATCGATATGTTTGAAAGGATCGCCGGGCACATAATCTCGAAAATAGTGGGGAATGGTCCCGAATGGATCGGTGCGCTCGACGCTTGTTCCCGCTCCCCTGGGAGAGAAGACCATGCTCGAATCCACCGGCTCGATGGCGGGAAATACCAACACCGATTGGGGCGTACCGCACCTCCGCGAGTACCGGGCAAGTCCGAAGGGAAATAAGGAAGAGATGACGCCAGGTTCTATGGAATGGTCCCCCCTGGCAGCTATGCTCGACAACCCGGTCATCGAGGTTGGTTGGCCGGGAGGAATTTGCGGGAAAATGACTCCTTGATCGGCACCTTCGAGTGGGGGGCCTTCATAGAAGGTAAGACTGGCCGCCCCCCAGGGCCCTCCATCCGCGTGGACCACGTACCGAATCGTAAAGGGAGTCCCCGCAAAGATCTCGTCAGGGAACTTTCTCGACAGGAGTACGGAACCGATATTTTTCTTGGCAAGCCAATGGGAAACCACGACGAGGCCGACGGTCATGCTGAAGATGATAAAGAGAAAATTGTTCCCGGTGACCACCGCTGCCAAAGGGATCCACACCAGAAAGAAGAGGCAAATCCATCCAAACGCGGTGGGTTTGATCGAGAGTCTCTTTTGGTGTGTCACCGTCTTGTCAGTCCGCAAGGCTCCGATGGATCACTCTCCCGGGGGTGTCGGCTACCGTCTCGGTCGCTTCGGAAGAACGGCCTTTCACGATCAGCCTTTCATGACACGTAGTCTTCCGCTCTCTCGGAGTGTCCGGGTCCTTCGATCCGCACGTGTCAAGCGAGGGCTTTGCGACCGGATCTCACTGCTGTATCGTCACCTGCGTCAGCGCAAGCGGCCGGCAGCTCTCCCTCTTCCTGCTCCGCTCTCTTCAATTTCTCTATACCGGTCCTTGTACAGATTCGAGAATACCTTCAAGCAGGTTTATCTTGTTATCCGTGCCCCTGACTTGAGCAGCGGCCGAGGAGAGCAGGACCCGTTGGTGAGTCACCGGTAGGAACACTCTCCTCAGGTCCGCTGGAATAACATAGTCGCGGCCTTCCAGCAAGGCCAAGGCTTGCATTGATCGCTTCAGGTGCAAGCCTCCCCGGGAAGAGAGTCCCAGGCGGAAATCGGTGCTTTCTCTGGTAGCCTCGATCAGGTCGAGGAGGTACTCCATCACAGTCGGATCGACCCGAACGCGGCGCACCTCTTCTTGCAGCCTCCTGATCGTCTCGCCGTCCGTCACCGGTTCGAGCTCTTCAGCGTGGTGATGTTCGATGTCGCGAGTCAAGACCTCCCGCTCGTGACCTCGATCGGGATAACCCAGGCTTATGGACATCATGAACCGGTCCAATTGGCTCTCCGGGAGTCCGAAGGACCCGAAACGTTCCACCGGGTTCATGGTGGCCATGACAAAGAAGGGGTCGGGCAGCCTGTACGTGGTCCCATCGACCGACGCTCTTCCCTCGGCCATCGCCTCGAGGAGGGCCGACTGGGTTCGAGGGGATGTCCTGTTCATCTCGTCCGCGAGAAGCACCTCAGTGAATATAGGACCTTCTTTGAACTCAAACTCCGCGGTCTTGGGATTAAATACGTTCACTCCGATGACATCCGATGGGAGTGTGTCGCTGGTGAACTGAATCCGTCTGAATCGCACTCCTATGGAGCGTGCGGTGGCCAATGCCAGGAGCGTCTTGCCCACTCCGGGAATATCCTCGATCAGTATGTGCCCGCGAGCCAGAAGTGCCACCACCACACTCCCGACTTGCTGTTCCTTTCCGATCAGCACTTTCGAAATCGATTGAACAAGTCTCTGCGGAATTTCTCTGGACACGCTCATGGTGTTGTGCCTCACACTCTCCTCGTTCACTTTAAGCTCAATGACCGGATCGCGAACGCGCCCGATCCTCTCACCCGCGCTCCACTCACATGCGCCGAACAAACCCCGAGCGCCATCGCCCTCGGTTTACCGCAGTATCCGCATTCTTCAGAGCAGTGTCAACAGCCATTGATAGCGCCAGCGGCCGCCTGAGAGAGCCCCGGAGTCCTACCTGGCGGTTTGCGGCCCCCGACTTGTAGGCACGGTGAATGCCGATCTCGCTCTCCTTTGTGCTAAAATCAAAAAAGATAGGATGTGCGCATCAGCTCACAATGACTTTGGAAGAATGAAAGGAGCCGTTAAGATGTACCTGCCTGATATTTTTAAGAAATTTAAGGATGATTACCCGGAAATATTGGATGCGTACCACAAGGTGGGCGAGCTCTGCGCCGGAGCCGGTCCGATGAACCTCAAGACCCAGCACCTCGTGCAATTGGGAATTGCCATTGGAGTTGCCTCGAAAGGAGGAGTTCGGTCGCATGTCCGGCGTGCGCTGGATGAGGGTGCAAGCGAGGAGGAAATTCGCCAGACAGTGCTCATCTCCGCGACCATGGTCGGTTTTCCCGCGATGATCGCCGCCTATCAATGGACTGAGGAAGTTCTGGGCGGCAACGAATAGCAATCTCCGGTGTGGCGGCCACGGCCGGCACAGAGGAACGCTGCAGCCCAGGTACCCTCTCTTGGGCAGCCAGCCAAAGATGAAAGAACAATCGAACGGCGCTTGATTCAATCAGGGCTCCACGTTTTCCCGCGGGCCTGATTCCTTCTTGCCGCGGGGATGTGTCGGCTCGCTCTCCTGTCGGAGAACGAGGGGAGCCGGCAAAGATCCCGACTCCGAGAGGTTGGCAGCATCATGAAAAAAATTCTCTCTGCCGCCGTGCTGTGCTTAACGCTCTTCATCTCCATTGGAGCAGCCAAATCCATGCCTCAAACATTCTGTCTTCATCCGATCGGCAAGGTGGTCAAAACGGCGAATCAGACCAGCCTTGAGATTTTTCCTGCGTATCGAGACGGACTCCTGGGCCTGGCGGGATTTTCGCATCTGGTTGTGCTGTACTGGTTCGACCGAAACGACACGCCGGCCAAACGGGCGACCCTGAGGGTTCATCCACGAGGAGACAAGCGTAACCCCCTCACCGGCGTTTTCGCGACCAGGTCACCCCGCCGGCCGAACCTGATCGGCTTATCGGTGTGTAAAATCAGATCCGTCGAAGCAGGAAGGATTCTCGTCGACAAGATCGACGCGTTCAACCAAACGCCAATCATCGATATCAAACCGTACATCCCTGCCAATGACGAGGTTTCCGAGTCTTCGGTTCCCGGCTGGGTACGAGGAGAGTTCGAGAAATAACGGGCGGACCGCCATCGCGTCTCCCCTCGAGGCGGCATTCCACCGCGTCAAGGTGTCGGCTGCATGCCCGGGAGACCTGAATGGGAGTCGCGTTCGCCGCGGTCGGTCCGTGAGGATATACCGAAGTGTTGA
>JARRRG010000023.1:0-11020 GCA_037380965.1 Deltaproteobacteria bacterium | reverse complement strand
TCTGCCAAAGAGATTGACGGTGGCCTGAGCGATGGTACCTGATGTCATCCAACCGGGCTTGCAGAGTGAGAAACGGGCTTGACCGCTCACGCGTTCCACCCGTGTACCAGGCATTGAGCTGAAAAGCAATCAGCGGCGTGCGGTACGGTATCTTCACCAAGCCGCGCGGCCGAGGAATTCTCCGGCATGCCTGTCCTCAGCGCTGATTAGCACCCGCAACTGACCCCTGGTTGCCGAGTCGCGGGCGGGAGCGCGTCGACCATTGGGCCTACCATCCCAGGCCGGGGAGACGGCCGATCTGCCTGAGCGCCTCGTAAACGATGATTCCGGCCGAAGTCGCGAGATTGAGAGACCGAACCTTGTCGAGATCGACGGGGATCCGGGCCACGCGTCGGGGAAAACGCTGGTACATGAATGCAGGAAGCCCCGATGTCTCGGCGCCGAAGAGCAAGTGATCGCCCTCTCCATAGGGAACTTTGAAGTAGACTTTTCCCCTTTTGCTGCTGGTGAGAACAATCTGCTCCGCGGTCACGGAAGAGAGATACTCCTCGATATCCTGCCACACGACCACCTTCACCTTTTCCCAGTAGTCTAAGCCGGCTCGCCGCAAAGACGCATCATCGATCCTGAATCCGAGAGGCTTCACAAGGTGTAGTGTGGCCCCCACCGCGCAGCAGAGACGCCCGATATTGCCCGTGGTTGGGGGGATTTCAGGATGTACGAGAACCACGTTCAACATGGAGGATCTTCACGTGTTGAGGTTGCGACGGTGGAGTCTCCCGCCAGTTTTCTCTCGACCGAGATGATACCCGTCCACTTCCCGGGTAACCTCTCCCTTCGAGCTGGCCGAGGCCGCGGCCGCTTGGATGGGGAGGGGTCTAACATGATTGTGATAATGATTCCCTGCCGTTGCTCAAGGCATATCTATTCCTTGATCGTGGTTTGCGGTGATGGGTGCCCCATTCATCAGTCGAGCACCTCTCGTATCAAGTCAGCCACGTTTTCAATCCTGGCTTGCGTCAATCCGATCGCCGAGTACGGGTCATTCACGATCAGAAACGCGTCGTCGTGGGTGTGCGTACCGGTAAAAACGTCTCTCATGGATGGCACTCTGACTCCTATGGTCGCTTTCAAATCGTAACCCCGTCTCGGAATCAGCAGCAGATCAGGCGCCATTGGCCGGCATGGCCCATCGTACGCCGCTTCCTTCGAACGCACTTCCATGAAGAGCACGTCATCAGGCCGATCCTCTCCCTCGGGATCGTCGATCCCCGCGTCCCGCAACCGGACCCGTTCGAGATCCTGTTTCAACCGTGAGAGTATTTCCGGTTTCTGACGAGGGTCAAGGAGCCCGTCCCGGAACCTGTCCTTACTGTTCAGGTAAATGCGGTTGGGTTCCATGGCAAAGGCTTCGGAAGAGGGGTGAACATCCTCGATCGATTGGGGATTGGCTCTGATGAACGAGAGACGACCCATCCGCTCCAAAAGGTGGTTCACGTACACCTGCGTTTTGAGAAGCGTGAACCCGTGATCCGACAGTACAATCAGCCGAGTGCGGCGCCCCAATCGCTCGACGAACCTCCGAAAAAATGAATCGATTCGTCGATAATACTCCATGAAGTCCTCAAAAAAGACATGATTCGGGTCGCGTGCCGCATCGAAAAAGAAATGATGGAGACGATCCGTACCGGTGACCACTCCAATAAACAGGTCCCAAGGCTCCCTCTCCATGAGCGTCAACATCACCTCCTCGTGGACGTTCAGCGTCTCGAACAGGTCCTCGAAGAGGTGTCGCCGGTCATGGCGGCCCTTCACCGCATCCACATCGATACGGTAATGCCTCGATGCCAGCCAGGGAAGCAGGGAAGGAGGGAAGACCGAGCGCTCGAGCATCGGCGCCACGAACCCGGAAATGAGCAGCCCGTTCAGGGGACGCGCGGGATAAGTGAAGGGAAGATTAATGACCGTGGCTTTTCTGCCCGCCAGGCTTTGCCAGATGACCGGGCACTGAATGTCGTCAAAGGACGGAAGTCGGAGTGATCTTTCTCTGTTCTTTAGGTCGGTAAATCCGAAAATCCCATGGTGTCCAGGTCCCCTGCCGGTCATGAACGAGCTCCAGGCCACGGACGAAACCGCGGGGAGGCTCGTCTCCATCCTCACAAAGGTTGAATTCTCCGCCACGTCGGCCAGGCCTGGCATCACGCCATTGTGGAACAAATCGTTAAGCAGATCGAAGGGGACACCATCCAATCCGAGCACCGCCACCTTTGCCGAGGCCGTCATACCCTTAATTCCTCGCAACGTTGGCGCTCAGCCACTCGATTGGGCTTTGGGGGATTGCTTGAGAGACCCCGAAAATGGGAGGTCCTCTGAGGCATATTGCCCTCTCCTCTCCTTCAGTTCCGAAAGGAGCGAGTAGGGAAGGGGGCCTTGGCCTGGAACGACGCCGAGTTCGATCTCGGGTTTGTTGGACCCGTGAAAGTCGGTGCCTCCTGTCACACCAAGGTCAAATCGCCGTGCCAGCTCAAGGAACGTCCGGGTTTGATCGGGAGTATGTTTCGGATAATAGACCTCTATCCCCTGAAGACCGTGGTCAGCAAGACGTTTGACCGTGTCCGCGAACCGAGAGGGATCTTCTTCCGCCAGGGAGTGGGGATGGGCCAGAACTGGCAGCCCATGCGCTCGAATGATGAGCTGCATTGCTTCAATCGGCTCAAGTTTCGCTTTCTTGATGTACGCGCTGGCTCCCCGTTTCAAATATCGATCAAAGGCATCCTGTATCGTGGCGACGTACCGCTTCTTGACCATCACTCCGGCAATATGCGGTCTCCCGGGAACGCCGCATCCAGCTTCACGATTCACTTCATCCAGTGATATATCAACGTCAAGATCATGAAGTCTGGCCAGGATTTTGGTGTTCCGATCTTCACGCTCCTGCTTCAGGTAAGCGAGGGTCTCGATAAGCTCGGGGTGATCGGTCCTCACAAAGTAGCCGAGCACGTGGAGAATCCCTCTCTCCCATTGAGCACTTATCTCGACACCGGGAACGACTTCCACTCCCACCCTCTTCCCTTCTTGCAGGGCCTCCGGTACGCCTTCCACCGTATCGTGGTCGGTGACTGCCAATGCCTCGAGACCTCTCTCCGATGCACAGCCGAGCAGTTCCCGTGGTGATAACGTGCCGTCTGAGTAGTTGGTGTGGACATGTAAATCGATCATGCGAGCTCCCGTATTCGATGGCAGCTCAACAATAAGACCGACTCGCCTGTCCGTCAACCGCAATGTAGGTACACCTTCTGTGGAACATCGGGTTCCCGGAGAGACATTTCCCTTTGTTGGCCGGGCGTGCGAGAATATAGTGAGTGAGACCGTGACCGTCCCGGCATAAGAGAGGAGGCGGTCCGGCGGGCTTCTTGAGGCATTCCAGCCACTGTTCGGTGGGTTGATTGGCCTGACGGCAAAAAACTCAACGGAAAGAAATTGCCAAGAAGTCATTGCCATGCTAACAGTAATTGTTTAACAAAGTCTCGGGAGTTCTGGCAAATGTGCGGAATTGTCGGGTACGTGGGATTTTCGGAAGCCTCTCCTATTCTCGTCGGGGGGCTGAAGCGACTTGAATACCGAGGGTACGATTCTGCGGGCATCGCTGCAATCGAAAAGGGAAAGTTTGCGCTTGCCAGGGCAAAGGGAAAAATATCAGTGCTGGAAGAGGTGCTGAGGGGCTCCCCGGTTGCCGGCAGGATCGGTGTAGGCCATACCCGGTGGGCCACACATGGAAAGCCTTCGGAAGCGAATGCCCATCCCCATCGCGCGGGTCGGGTGGTGGTGGTTCACAACGGCATCATCGAAAATTACACCGCGATCAGACAATCTCTTACTGCTCAGGGGCGGCGGTTCACCTCGGAGACGGACACCGAGGTAATCGCGCAGCTCATCGATCATCATCTCGAAGAGGGGATGGACTCGCTCGAGGCGATCCGGCGGACCTGTCACGAGCTCAAGGGCTCCTTTGCCGCGGGCATTCTGTTTGAGGACGATCCTGAGACCCTCTATGCGGTTCGCAAGGAGAGCCCGCTCATCGTGGGGCTGGGCGACGGCGAGTGCTTTGTCGCGTCCGACATTCCCGCGATCCTCAATTACACCCGGAAGATGATTTTCATGGATGACGGGGAGATCGCGATCTTGAAGACCACCGACGCCTCGTTCATCGATTTCAACGGCGCGGCGCTGGAGAAGCCGATCACCCGGGTGGACCTCAATCCGGTAATGGCAGAGAAGGGCGGGTACAAGCATTTCATGCTCAAGGAGATCTTCGAGCAGCCCCGCGCGGTGACCGATACGTTCAGGGGACGGGTATCCGAGGAGCATGCCGAGGTAATCCTTGACGGGCTGAAGCTGACCGATGCCGAGGTGGCGCGAATCAAGAGGATCTTGATCATCGCTTGCGGCACGAGCTTTCATGCGGGGCTCGTGGGTCGGAGGATCATCGAAGGGCTCACCCGCATACCCGTTGAGGTGGATCTGGCCAGTGAGTTCCGCTACCGGGATCCGATCGTGGGCGATGACACGCTTCTCGTGAGCATCAGCCAGTCAGGGGAGACCGCGGACACCATTGCCGCGACCAGGGAGGGAGCTGCCCGGGGCGCGATGGTCGTTTCGATCTGCAATGTGATCGAATCGAGCCTTGCCCGTCTCTCGAGCCATGGGGTGATCTACACCCATGCCGGCCCCGAGATCGGGGTGGCGTCCACCAAGGCGTTCACCACGCAGATCACCACCCTGTACCTCCTGGCCCTCTCGCTGGGGGCAACGCTCGGCACCATCGAGAAAGAGCGGACACGCGCACTCATCGGAGACCTCATGCACCTGCCCCACCTCATGGAGCAGGCCCTTGGCACGTCAGAGCGGCTCAGCGCGCTCGCGAGGGTGTACGAGAAGTACACGAGCTTCCTCTATCTCGGCCGGGGCATCAACACTCCCATTGCGTACGAGGGCGCGCTCAAGCTCAAAGAGATCTCGTACATCCATGCGGAGGCCTATCCCGGCGGCGAGATGAAGCACGGTCCCATAGCCCTCATCAGCGAACAGATGCCGGTGGTGGCGATCCTCTCCCGGGACACGGTGTACGAGAAGATGATCTCGAACATGGAGGAGGTCCGGAGCCGTGGCGGCATCCTCCTCGTCTTTAGCGCGGGGGAGGAGGATCCGACGGTGAGCGAGATGGCCCGGGAGGTGATCGAGGTGCCGATGAGCAATGAGTACCTCACGACCGTCCTTTTGACGATCCCCCTCCAGCTCCTCGCGTACCATATCGCCGATTTCAAAGGCACGGATGTGGACCAGCCGAGGAATCTGGCAAAGAGTGTCACCGTGGAATGAAAGCCGAGATTGGCGTGAGCGACGGTGCGGTATGATTCAAGCTGGAAGTGGACGGTCCTGATCGCTGAAGAGAGGAGAGTCCGAGCATCGGATGAGAGAGAACAGGCTTTTCGGAACTGACGGTGTGCGTGGGGTGGCAAATCTCGAGCCGATGACCGCGGAGACCGCGCTCAAGCTCGGACGCGCCATTGCCCATCTGGCCTCGATGCAGCCGGGCAGGCGGCACCGAGTTTTGGTGGGGAAAGATACCCGTCTCTCGTGCTATATGCTGGAAAACGCACTTTCTTCGGGGATCTGTTCCATGGGTGTGGATGTTCTCCTCGTGGGCCCAATGCCCACTCCCGGGATCGCGTTCCTCACGAGCAATATGCGGTGTGACGCTGGAGTGGTGATTTCCGCGTCGCATAATCCGTTTCAGGACAACGGCATCAAGTTTTTCTCCCGGGATGGCTTCAAACTCTCCGATGAGTTGGAGGATGAAATCGAGCGCATGATCACCTCCAACCATATCGATGAAATCCGCCCGACTGCAGAGAAGATCGGCAAGGCAGTCCGGATTGACGACGCGCTGGGACGGTACGTGGTATTCGTGAAGAACACCCTTCCCCGTGATTTGACCCTCGAGGGGATGAAAATCGTTCTCGATTGCGCTAATGGCGCAGCGTACAAGGCCGCGCCGCTGGTTTTCGAAGAGCTTGGGGCGGATGTTCGGGCGCTCGGTGTCGAGCCGGATGGTCACAATATCAATCGCAATTGTGGCTCCCTACACCCGGAGGTCATGTCCGAGGCGGTGAAAGCTACTGGGTCGCATATCGGGGTGGCGTTGGACGGTGATGCCGACCGTGTCATCTTCTCCGACGAACGGGGCATGGAGGTGAACGGTGACCAGATCATGGGTGTCATCGCGTGGGATATGATCAGACGGGGCGAGCTGAAGAAAAATACCCTTGCGGCCACGGTGATGAGCAATGTCGGCCTGGAACTTGCCATGAAACAAATGGGCGGCACACTTGTCCGCACCCCCGTAGGAGACCGGTACGTGGTGGAGCGGATGAAGCAGGATGGGTTGAATTTTGGCGGGGAACAGTCGGGACATCTCATCTTCCTTGAACAGAACACGACAGGTGACGGCATTTTGTCTGCGCTCCAGGTGATGAAGGTAATGGTGCAGACCGGAAAACCACTCTCCGAGCTCGCACAACGGGTGAAGCAGTTCCCCCAGATCCTCAAGAACGTCGCGGTACGGGAGAAGCGGGAACTGGCACAGATACCGGAAGTGGCGCGAGCCGTGAGTGAGGCGGAGGAACGGCTCAAGGATTCGGGTCGGCTCCTCGTACGGTACTCAGGGACGCAGCTTCTCTGCCGAGTGATGGCCGAAGGCGAGAATGAAGACGAAGTGAAACTCGTGGTCGAGATGGTGGCCGATGCAATCAGCCGAAACCTATGAGTCGGCGGGCCTGCCGCGAGAGATCGCTCGGCAGGTCCTGGAAATCGAAATCGACGGTATCCAGTCGGTACGAGATCGACTGGACGAACGATTCGACCGGTGTGTGGACATTCTCTATTTGCTCCGTGGGAGGGTCATCATTACCGGAGTCGGAAAATCAGGGATCATCGGACGTAAGATGGCCGCGACCTTTACGAGCACCGGCTCCCCCGCCATATTCGTCCATCCTCTGGAAGGCCTGCACGGTGATGTCGGAATCGTGGGAAGGGACGATGCCCTCCTCGCAATCTCCAACAGCGGTGAGACCACAGAGATTACTTCTCTGGCGGCTACGATAAAAGCAAGGGGTGCCCAGGTAATTGCTTTAACAGGGGGAACATCCTCCACGCTGGCACGGATGTCTGACCTGGTGCTGGACTGCCGAGTTCCCCGGGAAGCCTGCCCCTTGAACATGGCTCCGACCGCGAGCACAACCGCTACCCTGTGCCTCGGGGATGCCATTGCGGTCGCGCTTATGGTGCGAAGAGGATTTCGGAGAGAAGACTTTCTCAAGCACCACCCGGCAGGCAGCCTCGGCGAACGATTGCTCCTCCAGGTGAAAGATATAATGCTGGATAGGAATGCGATTCCGGAAGTGGACGTGCATGCCACAATGAAGGAGATTGTCGAGTGTATCAATAACCCGAACCTCGGCTTTACTCTCGTCACATCGGGAGATCGCGTCGTGGGAATTATCACCGACGGAGACCTGCGAAGAGCTCTCCTCCGAGGAGACGAAATTTACAAATACCGATCCGCTGACCTGATGACCAAGGATCCGCTCACCATCGGCGATGACAGGACGGCTGCGGAAGCCCTTGAAATCATGGAAAATAAGCTGATCACCGCACTGGTAGTGATCGATGGGCACGGCGAACTGGTGGGCGTGATTCATTTACATGACCTGCTTGGCCGAGGAGGAATTCATTTCTCCCCGTGAGAAAATCACCTCTTCCGGCATCCATGGATGAGCCGGACGGCACACACCAGTTGAATCGTGGAGGACCAACACTGCATCTATAGTGTTGCTGGCGAGTATATCCGGATGAAGCTTCTCATTGATCGGGTGACACTGGTGTGGAAGGTGGCGGATGAGTGGAGGACAGGAATGAAGTTGAGCAAAGAAAACCTGGAATACTTCCGGGGGATACTTCAGAGACAAATGGACGAACTAGTCAAAGGAGCCGGACGAACGGTTGATGAAATGACGGGCGAAGAGGGGAAGGCTTCGTTTCCCGATCCTGCCGACCGTGCCTCGATGGAATCAGATCGAAACTTCGAGCTCAGGATTCGCGACAGAGAAAGAAAGCTGCTCAGCAAGATAAGAAATGCGCTTGAAAAAATCGATGATGGTACTTTCGGAATCTGTGAAGTGTGCGGCGAGCCGATAGATTTTAAGAGGCTTGAGGCACGCCCGGTCACCAATCACTGTATAGACTGTAAGACGGATGAAGAGGAAGAAGAAAAGATCCGGAAACTCTAGTATCCCGTGAAGACTGCCCCTTGCTGAACAAAATGGCGAAAGGTACCCTCGTGCACCCTGAGTTGCATGCAACTTTTACGCTTCCTACGAGGTCAAATTAAAGATGGAGCAGCATTCGTCAGAATAAAGGTGCAGCCTGCAAAGAAGGCCCTGGAACCTGAAGCTCCTCCCGGTCCTCCTCCCAAGCCCTTGAAGGTCATCAGGCGTCGGCGTGCGGAAGAGCCAAAGGTCTTTGAAACCATACCGAAAGCTTTTCCTCGAGCCATGCTGGAAGGTATCAAGGTGACACCAACGGACAAAGGTGAGAAGCCGCTTGACTGATTGCCTCCAGCGACAAGACGTGGGTCAGTGAGTCCAGCGGCCGACCGGAGTGACCAAGCTGCTGCACGGGGGTGATTCTGAACTTTTCAGTCCGCCGAAGCCGGCTTCGGTGGACAATGCAAGGACCGTGGCTGTCATTTCAGGACCGAGCGTGAGCGTTCCGCAAATTCCAGATCCTGCCGGACTCGTGATGAGCGTGCTTGCTTCCGTAAGAGACCGCGTGGAAGCGGCTACCGCAATGCTCGTCCGGCGTATCGGACCCGTCGAGAAAGTGGTGGGCCCGTTTGCCTTTGATTTCACGTCATATTACGATTCTGAGATGGGTCCGGGAATTCAGAGATGGCTGTGGCTCTTTTCACATCTGGTCGATCGAGGCGAGCTGGCACGGATCAAGCTCGTGACCAATGAAATCGAATCGTCATTTCTTGTGGAAGGAAAAAGGACGTTCAATCTGGATCCCGGCTTGCTGACCCTGGAGAACTTTGTCCTTGCCACCGGCAAGAACCGGGCCCACAGGATCTACCTCGGGGACGGGATATTTGCCGACCTTACCCTGGTCTTCCGTGAGGGTACCTATCGCCCGCTCCCGTGGACCTATCCGGATTACGCGGATCCGGAACTCATCATGATGCTCAACGAGTTGAGAGAGAGCTATAAATGCAAACTACGGCAAGCCGAGGGGAAGGCCATTCAATTAAGAGCATGACGGGGTTCGGGAGGGGCCGCCGAATCGCAGACGGCGTGGAGGTCATCACCGAGGTTCGGAGTGTTAATCACCGGTTCCTTGATATCTCCGTCCGATTGCCGAGAATCTATTCGAGCTTTGACCCTCAAATTCGGCAGATATTGTCGGGGCGTATTCACAGGGGAAAGCTCGAAGTGGCTGTGTCGCGAACCGGCAATACCGGTACCATCGGGGATGTGGCGCTCGATCTTCACCTTGCCCAACGGTACTATTCGCGCCTTGTGGAGCTAACAAGAACGACCTCTCGTAGAAGAGAGTCTCGACGAAGCTCTTGTCGCATTGGATCAGATGCGTTCCACCGAAGGCGCCACCATCTGGAAGGATATTGAAGCAAGGTTGAAAGCCGTAAGTGAAATGGTTACCCGCATATCGCCCCTTGTCGATCAAGTCTCGGCCGCGGTCAAGGAGCGGCTCGAACGAAGGGTCAAGGAGCTGACGGGCGGGATGGAGCTGAACGAGGATCGTCTGCTCCAGGAGGTGGCCCTCATTGCCGATCGAGCCGACATCACGGAGGAACTGACCCGTGTAGAAAGTCATGTGAGCCAGTTTCTCGCTTTCGGTGAGCAGGGTTCACCTCAGGGACGAAAGCTCGATTTTCTCTTGCAGGAGCTCCACAGAGAGGTTAACACTATCGGTTCAAAATCGGCTTCTACCGATATTGCCTCATATGTGGTACTGATGAAGAGTGAGATAGAACGAATCAGGGAACAGACCCAAAATCTAGAATAAGCGAGAGTGGCTGAACATGGCGCGTGTAACCGTAGAAGACTGTTTGGAAAGGGTGGAGAACCGCTTCGCACTGGTGATCCTGGCATCCAAAAGGACCAAGGAATTGAAAAGGGGGGCTCCCCTCATGGTCCGTGGAAGGGACAACCGCGAAGTGGTCATGGCGCTGCGGGAGATCGCCGACGGCGCGGTCAAGGCGCAAGCCCCCCGGCCGGTGGAAGCGGAAGAAGACAGTGATCTGATTGTGGACACGAAGAACGATTGAGCAAGAGGAAAAAGACAACTTTCAGCTCTCCCCTTCTTTATGGCGTGCATCCCGTTGTCGAAACCCTGAGGGCCGGAAAGAGGAGAATAGAAAAAATCTACCTCGCCAGGGAGTTTCCCGAGGACTCAGAGCTGAGCATTGAGCTGAAGAAGACTGAGCTTCCGATACGTCGAGTTCCAGGCAACGATATAACATCACTTACGGCAACGCCTCATCACCAGGGCATAGCTGCACGGGTCGGTCCTTTTCCCTATGTGGACGTGCAGTCTATGCTGCCCCGTCCTGCTGCCACGAGAAGCGTACTGCTCATCCTGGATGGAATACAGGATCCGGTGAATGTGGGTACTATTCTGCGTACCGCGGAGTGTTTCGGCGCGGACGCTATTCTCTTGACCAAGGATCGATGCGCTTCTATAACTCCCGTTGTGGAAAAGGCGTCGGCCGGGGCATCAGCCCATGTCCCGGTGGCGAGGGTGGTGAATCTGGTCCGCACTATCGAACAGTTGAAACAGGGCGGGTACTGGATTTACGCGTCGGATCCGAGATCCGGCGACGCGTATGATGGTGCGGACTTGACCGGACGGATCGGTCTGGTCCTGGGTTCAGAGGGCAAGG
>JARRRG010000022.1:0-12150 GCA_037380965.1 Deltaproteobacteria bacterium | reverse complement strand
GATGCAACCCTCGTGCCAAAATATTCACTACCGATGAGAATCCGCGCGTCAGCACGTTCCCCACTGCACCGAACCGGGCCCTAGAGAAGCCCGTCCACCTCGGTCATCAAGCCCCGAACCGCTTGCACCGATTTTGCAAATGCCGAGCCCTCCTCAGGTGACAGATCCAGGTCAACCACTCTCTCCACCCCTTCTGCTCCCAGGATTGCCGGCACACCGACGAATACGCCCTTCTCGTTGAACTCGCCGTCAAGGTAGGCCGCGACCGGCAACAGTCTCTTCTTGTCACGGAGTATGGAAGCAGCCATCTGAACTACCGACGCGGCTGGGGCATAGAACGCGCTGCCGGTTTTCAGCAGGCCGACTATTTCCGCGCCGCCCTGCCGAGTCCTCTGGACGATCTCTTCGAGCAGTACCGAGTGAGGGGAACCATCGAGTCTCCATGGCCCCCCAGGACCAGGGCATGCACATCTTCGACCGAGACGCCCACCTCTTCCGCAATGAAGCTTCGGAAGCGAGCGGTGTCCAGCACGCCTGCCATCCCCACCACGCGTCGAGGCTGGAAGCCGGATTTTTTCCACGCGGTATACACCATGGCATCGAGAGGGTTGGACACCACCACCATGACAGCTTCCGGGGAGAGACCCGCGACCTTCTCCGCAACCTCCGCGACGATCTTCACATTGGTGGCGAGGAGATCGTCCCGGCTCATCCCGGGTTTTCGGGCAATGCCTGCGGTGATGACCAAGAGATCGCTATTCCGGGTAAGCTCATAGTCATTGGTCCCGATCACGTTCGTGTCCACGCCCAGCACGGGCGTGGTCTCGAACATGTCAAGGGCTTTCCCCTGGGGGATTCCTTCAAGGATGTCCACCAGCACCACGTCGCCCAGTTCCTGCGCCGAGGCATAGCAGGCCACATTGGCGCCAACATTCCCGGCCCCGACCACAGTAATCTTCTTTCTTGGCATGTCTCCATCCTCCACACGATATTTTGGGATTTCAGTCGTCCGAAATCAAACTGGAACAACCCATTCCCCGCCTCATGGATCACTTGCGGGAATGGTATGACAGGTCACGAATCGGGTCAGGCTACAATCGGACCTGCAATCGCATCACGCGAAAAGCCTTTGAATTCATATCCGCTGCAACAGAGTGCTGTCAAGGCGCGGCGTCTCATGCTCATGTGCTCGGGAAACAGGATGGGACTATTTTCTTTGCTGATCCGCACACGTGGTTTGTACGTGCGAGGCTCGGGTGGAGACGCGCGCAGGTCCAGTTCCGGCCCGTCCGGCATTATGGACCTTTCCGGCCGGGAGATTGCATTGTGACCTTTAGAAATTGTCGTACAGCGAACGGTGTATCCGCACGATGATGTCCTTGATCATCCGCGAGATTGCCCGGCGTCTATTGGTGAGGGTGCCGGAAATGGAATCGGTCACGAGGTAGCTATAGGACGAGGAGAAGCTTTTTTGCCACAGTCTCTTCTTTGATTGAGGCCGTTCCAACATGGACGCGACCCGGAGGGTGCCGATTCGTGTCAGCTCCTTTCCATCCGCCTTGTACGTCGCGGGGTTGTCTTCGTACGAGGCGATCACGGTATTCAGGACAACGTCTCCTCCGCTTCGAACCGGCTCGAGCCGCGATCCGAGCGCGAATTCGTTGCGTAGTCCATCGGTGAGCTCGGTTTCGATGCCGGTCACGATAGTGTTGTTCGTTGCGCTGTCTATGACGATGGTCTTGATATCCGGTGGGAATGGCGTGTTGCCGCGCACTCCGCTGAAATGGTACCCGCACGAGGAGACGATCAAGAGGCTCGCCGCGACGAGACCCGTGAAAAAGAATCGTGCGCGGTGAGGGTGAAAGCGTGTCATTACCGATGCTGATGGCCGGCTGGTTCTCGAGCCGTGACCGTCGCGTGTCATGGCGCGAGATCTGAGGCGCCGGTCGTCCGCGGGTATGCGCTGATGACCGGCACGCAATGAAGAGGCAGACAGACAAGCCTGCCCGTAAACGGGATGTTCCCTCGAGCGCGGCCGACCGGGGCAGCCTGCCGTCTGCTCATCACACGGTTTTGTTCGACGGAATGGGGCTTCACCGTTCTTGTGCTCGGCTGGAATCTTGGTGCATTCAGCTCAGTTCGCCACCAGGTTCAGCAGCTTCCCGGGTACAAAGATTGCCTTGCGAATCGTCTTGCCTTCCACGAATCTCTGGACATTGGGCGCGGCCAGGGCAGCCTCCTTGATCTCCTCCTCCGACGTCTGTGCAGGCACCGTAACCTCGCCTCTCTTTTTTCCGTTTACCTGAACCACGATCAATACTTCCTCCTCCACCAGGAGAGCGGGATCAAAGGTGGGCCAGGGGGATCTGACCATGCCGGGCTCGCCTCCGAGGGCTTCCCACATCTCTTCAGCCACATGGGGAACGAATGGGGAGAGGAGGAGCACCGTGGCCCGCAGCGCTTCATGCAGAGCTGCGGTGACCCCCGGCTCGCGCGCCAAATCGTCCTGGGTCACGCGGGCCAGTTCATTCGTCATTTCCATGACAGCCGCTACCGCGGTGTTGAAATGGAAGCGATGCTCGATATCGTCAGACACTTTCTTGATCGTCTTGTGCGTGAGTCTGCGGAGCGCCCGGGAGCGGTCGCTTTCGCCCGACGGGCCTGTTCCGGGCTCCCGGTGCTGGCAGATCAGGTTCCATACCCTGTTGAGGAAGCGGTACGATCCTTCCACACCCTCTGACGTCCAATCCAGATCGCGCTCCGGTGGCGACGCGAAAAGGCAGAACAGGCGCACGGTATCGGCTCCGTATCGATTGACCAGTTCCTCGGGATCCACCACGTTGCCCTTGGATTTGGACATCTTCGCGCCGTCCTTGATGACCATCCCCTGGGTCAGGAGGTTGGTGAACGGTTCGTCACTCTCTTTGAGGTTCATGTCCCGCAGAACTTTCGTGAAGAATCGGGAATAGAGAAGATGAAGAATCGCGTGCTCGATTCCTCCAATATACTGGTCCACCGGGAGCCAATAGGCCACCTCTTTCTTGTCGATGATGCCGCGATCGTATCGAGGACAGGCGTACCGGTCGAAATACCAGGAAGACTCGACAAACGTATCCATGGTGTCGGTCTCTCTTCGCGCGGGCTTACCGCAGGAGGGACAATCCACATTCACCCACCAGTCCAGATCCGGCAACGGTGATCGTCCACTCGGGGGAAAATCGATGTCGATGGGAAGCACAACGGGTAGATCCTTATCCGGCACCGGTACTACGCCGCAGTCCGGGCAGTGAATTATGGGGATGGGAGCACCCCAGTATCGCTGCCGCGATATCCCCCAGTCTCGAATTCGATAATTGATGGTGCGTCCCCCCTTGTTCATGGCCGAGAGTTTTTCGGAGACGGCTTTCATCGCGTCCACATTGTCCATCCCGTTGAATTCATGGGAATTGACCAGCCGGCCCTCATCGACGTACGCCTCGGTCATGGTATGGGGGTCGAGCTTTTCGCCGTCAGGCTGGATCACGACGATGATGTCCAATCCATACTTTTTCGCGAACTCGAAGTCTCGCTGGTCGTGCGCGGGCACGGCCATGACCGCGCCGGTTCCGTATTCGTACAGGACGAAGTTTGCCACATAGACGGGCATCCTGAGGCCGGTCACCGGGTTGACGCAGTAGGACCCGGTGAAGACGCCCTCCTTTTCAGAGTCCTCACCCACGCGCACCTGCCAATCCTGGGTCAGGACCCGGTTGATCAGGTCTTTCACCGCCTGTTCCTGTGGCGTCCCCCTGGACAGCTCGAGACAGAGCGGGTGTTCGGGCGCCAGGCTCATGAACGTCGCACCATAGAGCGTGTCCGGGCGGGTGGTGAACACTTCGATCGGTTCCCCGCCATTCTCTCGTTCAAAGAGGATTCTCGCACCTTCGCTGCGACCAATCCAATTTCGCTGCATGGTGAGGACTTTTTCAGGCCAGCCGGGCAGCTTGTCGCACCACGCGAGGAGCTCCGGCGCGTACGCGGTGATCTTGAAAAACCATCCCTGTTGCTCCCGCTGAATCACCGGCGTTCCACATCGCCAACATGCGCCGGCTTCCACCTGCTCGTTGGCCAGCACGGTTTGGCAGGGTTCGCAGTAATTCACGATCGACTTCTTCCGGTAGACGAGTCCTTTTTCGAGCATGCGCAGGAAGAGCCACTGTTCCCACCGATAGTATTCCGGGTGACATGTGGCTATCTCCCGATCCCAGTCGTAAGAGAAGCCCATCCTCTTGAGCTGGCTTCGCATTTGCCTGATGTTCTTCATCGTCCAGATTGCGGGATGAGATCCGTGCTGTATAGCTGCGTTCTCCGCGGGCATACCAAAGGCATCCCAGCCCATGGGATGAATAACGTTGAACCCTCTCATCATTTTGTAACGGGCAACGACATCTCCGATGCAGTAGTTTCGCACATGGCCCATGTGGAGATTTCCGGAAGGATACGGGAACATTTCCAGCACATAGTACTTTTCCTTGGATGCATCCAGCGCGACGTTAAAGATTCTTTCGTTGTCCCAGAGCTCCTGCCATTTCTTCTCGATGGCCTCCGGGTTATACTTCCTCTCCATTGTTCCTCCCCGGCATCAATACAACCAGTTGGTAGCTTTCTTCTAACATAGGGTCAGCGCCTCTTCAACGGCTTTCCTTCTTGACGGACGGGCATGGTGGCTTTATGGTACAAGACTTTAGCCCCGTCAGTGGGGACTTTGAATCTTGACACGGTGCTGATCTCCTGGAAATGATACTCGGGACAACATGCTCCCTTCCGGGCTGGATCTCAGAGGGGGGCATGAGGCTTTTTCAATGGGCGTGACGATTGTCGTCACGTCTCATTTCAGGAGGCGCATGGCTGACTTGCAGCCTGCGAAGCCGCAGCACAGACCGAACTCCAATCCAAAGAGGGACAAACCATGACCACAGAGTATTCAGTGAGCCCGGAAGGCGAGCAGTTTCCTCTTCCAACCGAGGAGGATTATGCCGGTGAATTCCGACGACTGAAACAGATCGCGGACCAACAGCGAGATCAGGGACGTGAGATCGTCGTTGTCCTGGGGTTGGGATTCGTTGGCGCGGTCATGGCAGCGGTAACCGCGGACGCGGAGGACGAGTCCGGCAGCCCAACCAAGTTCGTCATCGGGATCCAGAGACCCAGTGTCCGGAGCTTCTGGAAGATCCCTCTGATGAATCGGGGACTGGCCCCGATGAAATCGGAAGACCCGGAAGTCCCCGCGGTTATACAGCGATGCGTCAAGGACAAGCAGACTCTCACCGCCTCATACACCTATGAGGCCATCAGCCTGGCTGACGTAGTCGTTGTCGATGTCCAGTGCGACTATGTCAAGGAATCCCTCGAGGATGTACGCACCGGATGGGTCCAGATGGAGGACCTCGAAAAGGCTCTCGAGACAGTGGGAGAAGCGATCAATCCTGACACGCTGGTGCTTATCGAGACCACCGTCCCACCGGGAACTACCGAGCAGGTTGCCTATCCTGTTATCAAGAAGGCCTTCCGCAAGCGGTCAATAGAAACCGAGCCCGTTCTTGCCCACAGTTACGAACGGGTAATGCCGGGGACCGATTACGTGAGGTCCATCCGCAACTTCTGGAGGGTGTGCAGCGGCATTGATCTCAGGTCCCGCGAGCGCGTGGTCAAATTCCTGAGTGACATCATCGACGTACAAAAGTATCCGCTCACCGTGCTCGAGCGGCCGATCGAATCCGAGACCGCCAAGATTGTGGAAAACAGTTACCGGGCCACGATTCTCGCATTCCTGAATGAATGGAGCCTGTTCGCGGAGCGCAACGGAGTGGATCTCACCAAAGTGATCAAGGCTGTCAAGGTTAGGCCCACTCACTCGAATATCATCTTCCCCGGTCCCGGTATCGGCGGCTATTGCCTTCCCAAAGACGGAGCCCTGGCGGTGTGGGCGTACAAACATTTGATGGGATTTGAGGACGAGCTGTTCAAGATCACCCCTGAGGCGATCAATATCAACGATACCCGGGCATTGCATGTCCCCGAGCTCGCACGCGACGCGCTCCGTAACATGGGGCGGTACATTGCTGCATCCAAGGTCGCGCTCCTCGGTGCTTCCTATAAAGAGGATGTGGGCGATACGAGGTTCAGCGGCTCGGAAATCATTGCCCGCCGCCTCGTGGAAATGGGTGCGGACATCTGCGTGTACGACCCGTACGTAGACCACTGGTGGGAATTCGAAGCTCAAGACTCATATCCCGCTTCGACCAAGGGGCGTGCCCGATTTTTCCGAAGCCAAAGGAAAACCAAGGCCCTCCGTATGGAAGGGGATTTATGGACCGCGCTCATTGACGCGGATGTCGTGGTGTTGGCAGTGCGTCACAACGAATTCATGGATCTCGATCCGGACAGAGTGGTGCAGGCCGCGGGAGGACCGCTGGCCGTCATCGACTGCTTCGGCATCCTCGACGATGAGAAGATTTGCCGCTATTTCGAGCTGGGATGCGAGGTCAAGGGGCTGGGCCGCGGACATATCAACAGGCTGAAGAAACTCCATAAGAAATGAGCCGGCCCGCTCCCGTCGCGAGACCGATCAATGTTTCATGAACAGGAAACGTAAACAATCAGTATATCCGCCCAGGGTACCGATGTCGAAGCACTCTCCCTCAACCCAGGCCGCGGTGAGGCCGCGGGCCGAGATCAGGCCTTCGAGTGCGGGCCGCTCCGTGTAATCCCCTCGGGAAGCATCCCACCGCGCGAGATTGCTCTCGAGATGAGGGAAGATCTCGGGCGTGAAAAGCATGGCCGCCGGCCCGAAGAACATCCCCGAAACCGGCCCGGACGTGTCTACAAATTGCATTGACGTTACCGAGTGAAATCCCGCGGCAGTGGGCACGACTTCCAGCCCCACCCGTGCGCCCGCCTTGAATTTTCCGCTCTCGAATAGAGTCACACAGGATTTTCCACTCCGCCGGTGAGCCCTGATCAACGATACCGAGAGAGGCTCCGGACCAAAAAATATGTTGTCCGGCAGGAAGAGGACAAAGGGCCCATCATCGAGCCAGCGCTTCGATTCCAACAGAGCGAAGCCCAGGCCTTTGGGATCTTCCTGAAATACGAAGGTAAAACTCACCTGGGGGAATACTTCTCGCAGGTAGTCTCTAATTCTGGTCTTGGACGCGTTGATGACGATAACGATATGGCGAACGCCGCCCGCGACCAGATCTTCGACCGGGTAATGTACCGCGGGCTTCTCGCCGACAGGCAGTAATTCCTTGGGAACGGCAATGGAAAGCGGCCGCAGCCTCGATCCCATACCTGCACAGGGAACGATACCCTTCATCTTTGCCGGGTCGATTCAGGCTGATTGCCTGAGTGATTCCTGGGGATTATCCTCTTCTGCGAGGGGAAAATCGACAACGAATTCGGAGCCTCCGTTGTTTTCACAGTCTTCCCGGTGCGTGCAACGAGGGCAGTGCACCACGCCTGAGGCGCCTTCCTCGAGGGAGTCGATCCGATATTTGCAGCGACGGCTGACAAAGGAGACCTTGAATCCATAGAGCTCTGAAAACATTCGGATACGCAGCAGATCAATGCCTTTTCCCCCTGCATTGAACGAGTACGGCCTTCGACTGGAATAGCTCTCGGTATCCTGGACCGGATAAAACCCTTCAAAGATACGCTCCTGATCCTCTTCAGGGATACCGATTCCCGTGTCCTTTACCGAAAGCACGTACTGGTCGTCTTTAATGCGGCCGGTTACGCGGACCAACCCGCCGTCGGGTGTGGCTTCAATGGCGTTTCGGATCAGGCCCTCCATGACGGCCTGAAGAACGTGACTGGGGATGAGTATCTCCGCGCCGCTTGCGAGATCGAAATCGAGCTTGACGTCTCGACCTTCGTGGTCAGCTTTCATTCGCACGAAATCGGCGACGTTGTCAGAGAATTCCTTGATCTTTATGCGCTCCAGCTCATCTTGTCTCGTGGGGAAGGTTTTCTCAAGCCACTTGCGGATCAGCTGGGCCGATTCCTTGATCTCGGGAGTTCGTTCGGACTGGACATCCATGAGAGTCAGAGCGGAGTCGAGAAAGCCGGTTATCATTCGTCGCTCCCACGAATATCCCGTCATCATGATGCTCTCAACCTGCGATTCGAGCCGGTTAAGGCTCATGACGTGCCTGTTCATACGATTGATGGCACGATCAAAGCCGGTGATTCCCATTTCCGAGAGCCTTCTCTTCATGGTGGCCAGGGTACCCCGAATAATTGCGAGAGGCGTCCTCAGTTCGTGGGAGAGATGATTCAATATCCTCGACTTGACCCGGTTGAGATCCTCCAATTCACGATAGGACGTTAGCAATTGCTGGAAGAAGTTGGCGTTCTCGACCGCCAATGCTACGACGCCGGCCAGTGAAGAGCATACGTACACATCTTCCCTGGAAAACTGGCCGTGCTTCCTGTTAATGACCACGAGTACCCCGATGGTCTGTTCCCGCGTGTTCAAGGGGACAATGATTTCGTTGCGGATGTGGAAGCCGGATCGAACTTCAAAGTCGCTGAAGAACTGGGGGTCACTCGCCGGATCGTTCAGCAACACGGGTTCTCCGGTCCGGAACACCCTCCCGCTGACGCTTTTATCGAGGGGAAGCCGAAGATGTTGCGATTGCCGGTCAATCAGACCCTTTTCATCCTGGACTTCTTTCCAGTAGAGGTCGCCGCGTTTCTCATCGTACAGGAGCACGCCCGCGGCTTCGGTCTCCATGGCGGTGTTCAGCTCGCCGACAACGACCTCGAGAAGATGGTCGAGGTCCATGGTGGTTGCCAGAGCCATACTCGAACGATAGAGCATTTCCAGGTCGTCCCGTGACCTCTGGAGTTTCTCGTACACCGTGGCGTTCTCGATCGCGAGCGCTATGCTCGAAGCCATCGAGCTCAGCAACTGTTCGTCCTGTTCGGTGAAATCCCCCCCGATCTTGTTGATGGCCATCAGGACCCCGATCGTCTTCTCGCGGGTGTTGAGGGGTACCTGGAGCACACGACGGAACTCAAGACCGCTCTTTCTGGCCAGACCCGGGTAGTATCGTGGATCCTTCGACGTGTCGTTCACCCTCGCGGGCTTATTGTTCTTAAAGACCCATCCGGCGATGCTGTCATCCAACGGAATCCTCAGATCCGCGGATTGCCGCGACAAAATGTGCCTCGCGTCTCTTAACTCGTGCCAGTACAGGTCATGACGACTTTCGTCATAGAGGAGAACCCCCGCGCCTTCCGTGAGCAGAGCCTTGTTCACCTGGTCAATCACGATGCCAAGGACCTTGGCCAGATCCCTGGTGGAAGCAAGAAGCTCTCCAACGTGACACAGGACCGAGAGATCGAACAGATCTCGGTGGTCCGCGTCCATGGCCGCGTCGATGACTCCACCGAGAGCCTTTTCCAGTTCCTTGACCCTTTGTTCGAGTTGTTCGTATGTGGGTTTGGGCATCAAGGATTCTCCGCGGTTCGCACCATTGCTGTGTTGACCTCAAGCTTCATTTATAAAGATGCGCGGGCGCGGTTGCAATAATCTTTCGCGTGTACGGGTGCGCGACCCGATGAACAAACCGGCTGCGCGTACCGAAATAATGGGTCCGCCGCGGGGATAGCGGGCACGTCCCGGCCCATCCGTGCTCAGGCATCCTGGACTGTCGGGCTTTGCACGGAGAGCCTCATGACGAAATCCGTGCATGCCGGCCCGATTGTTGGAGCCTCTCATGTGTCGATCCGCGTCGCGGAATCGACCCTGACGCGACAGATATCCCTGAAATTGTTCACCCCTGTGAAGAATTCCCGCATCATGATCACCCACATGTACCGGCCTTTGCGGGTTAGACGCAGCACACCGTTCTCGCTGACCAGGGCTCCGATTGAGCGAAAAAAGGCGATCTCCTTCCGCAGGCTCCTGAGAAACTTGCCGCCATGCTTCTTTTCCGCTTCGGCCACGTCCAACGTGGTGCCGAAGAGCTTCATCATGAAATCGTACTGAATTCGTTCCCTTTCGGAAAACTCGTCGTAGTCCACGATGTATTCGTCGATCATACTCTTCCGTCTCGAAAAACACCACGCGGTTGCCGCGTCGTACTCTCCTTCAAGTCTCTCCGCGATACGCGTGTACAAGACCTGCTCCTGCCGATAACTTATCGGCCCGAATCTCTCGGCAAGCTCTTTGCGCGTGGCGTCGGAGACCATGAGCGGATAAAAGGTAGCCTGGTCCGCTTCAAGCTCCCTGATTACGTCGAGATCGCTATCGATCATTTTCAGCGTCTGACCGGGAAAGTTGAAAATCATGTCGACATTCAAGGTATCGAAGACCCCGAGGTATTTTTCGAGTCGCTCACGTATCTCTCGACCGCTTCCATATTTGTGATACCGGTCCATCCTCTGGAGCAGGGAATCATCGAAGCTCTGAACCCCGACCGAAAGGCGGTTGACTCCGCCATCTTTGAGTAGGGGGACGATCTCGTCCGTCAAGTGATTCGGATTCGTCTCTAAAGAGATCTCCTTGACGGGAAACGTATCCCTCAAGATTCCGAGCAGCCTGGCGATCTCGTCAGGGAGAACCGTGGGAGTGCCTCCTCCCACGTAGACCGAACGGAATTGAAAACCCAGGTCCGCGTATATTCGGATCTCCTCGTTGAGTGCCTTGAAATAGTCTCGCGCGAGATCTTCCTGCAGGGGGACGCGATTAAAGGAGCAGTACGGACAGAGCTCTTCGCAGAAAGGAATATGAATGTACACGAGGTACTCTCGTCCCGGAACCGGCGTCGGAGGGGCCAGATCCTCAAATTCCGTCAACTGAAGTATCCTCGCATACTTCCACTTCAGGTAGATGGTCAAAGCTCTTTCGATAATCATCGCAAGGGATCGCCTCCAGGCCGTTCGCGAACAGGGTCATGCATCAGCGTCCCGCCATCGAGCGAGAGCCGGTTACCGGGTAAAGGCCGATCCGCGGTTCCTTCTTGTGGACCTCGATCCGCATCAGCCCCCTGACGTGAAGTCGCTGGGGAACGGCGCGACTCGAATCGACCGGCTTCAGGGCAAACCGGAGGGACGCGGAACCGGTCTCGATCCCGTGACCGGGAAAACATCAAACTACCATCGTCCATAGGTTTCTCCCGGATATTTCTCATCCTCCCGGGACCGATCCCTGAACCGGGAGCTCTTGGGAAAAATCCACACCAGAATCACGCCAATGACAAATCCTCCCATGTGGGCCCAGTACGCCACCCCGCCGGTATTCTGATACACCCCGATCTGTGAGGCTCCGCTGAAGAATTGGAAGGCGAACCACGCAACGAGAAAGAGGTATGCGGGAATCTCAATGAATCGAATGAAGAAAAAAATGATGAAAAGCGTTTGAATGCGGGCATGGGGAAAGCTCACAAGATAAGCGCCCAGTACCCCCGAGATCGCGCCGCTGGCTCCTATCGTGGGTATTCTGGACGCGGGATTAAACAGGATGTGGGCAAACGACGCTCCTATACCGCTGATGAGATAGAATACCAGAAACCTGACGTGTCCCAGGCGGTCCTCCACATTATCCCCGAAAATCCAGAGAAACCACATGTTACCGATAACGTGCAGCCAGCCCCCGTGCATGAAAATAGACGAGAACAGAGGCACCACCGCGTTGTCCAGCACCCCTCCACTAAGCTGGGACGACATTGCGAACCGCAGCGGGATGAGTCCGTAATCGAACAGGAACCGATCCAAACCCCTCCCGAGAGACACCTCATAAAACCAGATGATCAGATTGATCGCGATCAACACCATCGTCACCACGGGAGGGCTGCCGGACGGATTGCTGTCCCGGATCGGAATCATGGCTGGTCCTCGAGCTCGGTGGGATCGACATGTACGATCGCTTTGGCCAATCGGGGAACCTCTTCGAACAAGCAGTGCTCGACGGCCTTCGCCACCGCATGGCCGTCTCGAACGGTCATGTCACCATCGACCATGATATGAATCTCGGCGAATACCTTTCCGCCTGATGTTCGTGTCCGCAGGTCATGCACGTCCAGCACACCGTCCACTCGATACGCGCATCTCTCAATCTGATTTACGACTCTCTTCTCCGCGGCAGTGTCGATCAATTCCTTG
>JARRRG010000021.1:0-10272 GCA_037380965.1 Deltaproteobacteria bacterium | reverse complement strand
ACGTCCTTGGCCGAGGCCATGAACCCCGCGTGAGCCTGCTGGAACAAGTAACGCGTCCAGTCCGGATGCCCACTCACCCATTCCAGGTGATAGCGGATTACCGCGAAGATACCGTCTCTCGCGCGCCGTTGCTCTTCCAATACAGCCAGGAACCCGTCCTGGTAGTCTCCGATCCCCGCAAGGTACACCTCGGCAGCCAGTTGCTCCTTGCTCTTGAAATGGTGATAGATGCTGCCGGTACTGGCATTGGAACGGCGTCGTATATCCGCCATGCTCGTCTGTGCGACTCCTTGTTCAATGAAGCAGGCCAGTGCGGCCTGGATGATCTCCTGTCGCCGCAAGGGTGTTTTCGCGTGTAGAGCATGTTTGGTCTTCATATTAGAATGATATTTTAGAATATAATTCTAGTCAAGCAGAAAATGGCGCTTCCCGTCAGCGCTCACGATTCTCAATTACCGCCCGATTTCGAGTGATGCAGTGGAGGAACGGCCGCTGTCGACTTCCAGGTCGGCAGACCGGGTCATCGACGCGATGCGCGAGGCGTGTCCTTCGAGGATCGGCGGGGTCTCCCTGGGCACACATTCGGTCGGATCATCGCGCTCAATTGCAATTCGGAACGTCAGCCTCTCATGGCAGTGGCGAGCAGGGTCTGCCTCGAGGAAAGACACGAGCATGACACAATCGTCATCCTGAAAAACAAAAACCCGCCTTGCCGTGGTAAGCAACGAGGCGGGATTCTTTGGTTTGCATGGTGCCGAGGGGCGGAATCGAACCACCGACACAAGGATTTTCAGTCCTCTGCTCTACCGACTGAGCTACCTCGGCCCAAACCAGACGGTAGGCTAATATTTGGATGAGGTTGTGTCAATGACTTTCGTGACCCTCGTGCCCGCCTCGGGGCTTTACCTGAACGAGGGAGACCGAGGGGTTAGTCGCCCTGTTTCAGGTAGTCATGCGCATAGTTTCGCACTCCTTTATTCTGGAGCATGTGAAACGTGCGCATTCGTTTCAGGTGCAACGGATTCAGGGAGCCCAGGGGAATGTAGATAATTCTCTTGCCCATGCTCTTTGCGAGCTTCTTCCACCGGGTCGGAGGAGGTTTTTTCGCCACGTGGACGATGCCGGGCTTCTCGGAATAGACCACTCCGGCAACGAGGAGCCGCTCGTGACGCGTGGGGACAAAATCGAATTCCGGATCGATCCAAATGTCGAACATCCTCATGGGAGGATAGGACAGTACGAATCCGCCGTGTTCCATGCGGCTTATTCCGGGGCCGACGACATCCGCGCCCGGCAAGGTCGAGTAGAAGGCCATGTCAGACTCTTGGGAGTGCTCACCGAGCCAGGTCATCTGGAAGGGGTACTTCACGTATCGTTCATCCTCGTCAAAGATGACCACTACCGAACCGAACTCCAGTCCCCCCTGATCCTCGGTCTTCACGTAGATCCTGTTCTCGTAGAAACGGCGGAGTGTGGCCCGGATGTCCGGGCCGTCTCCGAAATCGGCCACAAAAGGCTGGGCCTCGGTCAGAGCAGCCTGCAGGATATGATTGGCATGCTTGATCAGCACGGTTCCCCAGCGCTCGACTTCCACATCCTCGGGAGGGTAGGAACAGATGTCCACTTCTTCGGGATTCGCGGTCTCCCACTTGCGCTTGAGATGGTCCTTCCATTTGGAGGATCTCACGGCCTTCATCCGGTACTTTCTTGAAGCGTGGAAAAACGTTCGCAGCTTCTTGTGCAGGACGATCTTGTGGCCGTGGAACATCAAATTGTCCTCGTTGAGGAGCACGGCGGAAGGATCCAGTGGATCGTTGGCCCACGCGTAATCCGAGAGATACTCGTGAACATGATACGCGAAGTCTTCGTCCATGGCCGCACGGGCCGACGCGACAAGATGATAGAGGTCGGGCAATAATTCCCCTTTGAATTTCAGCCACTTTCTCAAGAACTTGAACCACGTCAACCGAACGTAGTCAGGCACGTCATCGCGGGTCTGGCGAGCGTAATAAGCCGCGGAAGAGTCCATAAGATTGAGAATCATCTCGTGCCGATTCAGCGGCGCGGGATTCTCAGGATTCTTGCGCCACTTCTCGAACGCTTCCGTTATCCTCGGTATGTCGGTGAATCCCTTCTTCAACGAATCCGGGTGGACCGGCGCGACCACCGCCGCATGCACCCCGATCTTTATCAACGGCAGGGCTTGCGGTTCCTCGAGGCGGCTCGCAATCCCCTGAATATGGGAAAGGCTTCCCACAAAGAGTACCTTGTCATACTGCCTGGCAGCATCCTGAAGCCGGGACGTTATGAACGTCTCCCTCGCGGAATTGTCCGGATCGTTTCCCAACGGTATTCGTTTCCGGGAAAGCGTTTCGAGAAACGTCTTTTGACCCAACTTGTCGATCAGGTACGCGTCCGGCCGACGCTCGACCAACAGCGGGTAACGCAGGGCCAGCGGATCGACAAACCAGAGCGGAACGTCCTGTTCCAGAGCCGAGCGGACGGCTTCCTGCACGCCGTCGGAACCTTCAACAATGAGGGCGGCGCTTTCATTCTTCGCGGTTTCGTAAAGGATGACCGAGTGGTGCGGCAGTCGACGGATAGCGGAGCTTATTTCCGTACGAAGCGCATGGGGCAGCTCGACGCAGACACAGTCAGGTTTCTCCCGTCGAATGAAGGTGTTCACGGCCACCGAGAATTCAGTGCGGTAATGGAGAACCCCGGCCAGCGTAATATTATCGACTCTGACGAGGTCAGACCAGCGTTGGCCCATCAAGTGCGACACGGTTCTCTCCGGTGATTTGCAGGAACGATTGGTCGATGGCCTTGCGCTCGTCCAGCTCGGTAACGAACCTGAGCAGCCTATGGGCATAGCGAGCTATGTTCAGGCCGTCTCTGATGCTCAGGTCTTCATCTCTGGAATGCGATTCCTGGAGGATGCTTACCACCTCGTCGCTCAACTCATCCGAGGGTCCGTCGAGCTTTCCTCTGAGAATGCGAAACTCCTCATCCCGGGTTGGAAAATCCATGTTGATGGCAGGCTGAAGTCTCGAGTAAATGTACTCGGGCACTTCAAAGGTGGAAGCGTCCTCATTCATGGTGACGCAGACTCGGAATTCCGGCCTGGCCTTGATTTCCACCCCCGCTACAATTGAGTACACACTCCGGCGCATGTCGAGGAGGGGTGCTATGGAAGCCCAGCTCTTCTCACTCATCCTGTTCCCCTCGTCCAATAGACAAATCCCGCCCCGCACCATCGCGGAGACGAGCGGCGACGCGACGTAACGGATTTTGCCGTTGTCCGCTATGACAGGGGAGATGATGAGATCCTCAGGTTTTGTGTCAACCGTACACTGGGTAATATACAGGTCCTGTTTCATGCTCGCCGCGGCTTTTATGGCCAGGGAGGTCTTGCCCACTCCGGGCTTTCCGAGGATCCTCGGCTGCATGGGCGGGTCAATGCCGTCATCCGACCACGCGGCAAGAAGTTGGGTGAGCGGTTCTTTCATTCCGACCCACTCCACCTCCAATCGCGGTGGATCGACAAGGTGGATTTCCACGCCTTTTAAGGTAATTTTGTCAAGTTGTTCCGTCATGATCGTACCGTCTCTCCGCTGCCCGGCCGCGGCGCGGACAGGATGGTGCTTGGCTTCAAAAGCTGCCTGAATTTGCTTAAATTCTAAGCGACCGGGGAGGGACTGTCAACTCCCAGACGTGGAGGGGAAAAGAATGACCGGAATACCTTTCACCGGATTCGTTCGACCGCGGTTACTCCATCGGGTCCGGCAACGGCTAGACCCATCGGGAAAAGATTGTGTTCGAAAGCAAGCGTCCCCTGGGTGTCAAGCGGAGGTTGTGTCCGTCAAGCATGAAGAGTCCCGCGGCGTGAAGGTCACCGATAGTCTTTTCGACGAAGTCTCGAGCATCTACTCCATATCGCGCTCCCAGCCGGTCGAGATCCAGCCCTTTCACCAGGCGCAACCCCATGATCAGTGCGTCTTTGAACCGAACTTCCGGCGTCATTTCGGTCACCGAGCTAACCGGTAGCTGGTCGCTGTCGATGCATTCCCTGTACGTTGCCACATCCTCGACGTTCGCATACCGAGCGCGACCTGTCATGCCATGCGCTCCCGCGCCGAACCCGAGATAGATCTCGTCGGACCAGTATTTGAGGTTGTGCCGACAATAAAGCCCCTCGCGTGCAAAGTTGGACAATTCATACTGCTCGTAACCAGCGCTGGTGACGGCGGAGCACAGGTCCTCGTACAGCTCCGCCGCGAGATCGTCGTCAAGCGGAGGAAGCTCCCCACTGCGTATTTTCGCGTCCAGTTTCGTGCCCGGTTTCAGCTCGAGCAGGTAAATGGAAAGGTGCTCGGGTCTCAGTTCGAGAACCCGCCGAATGCTCCTGGCGAACGAAGTGCGTGACTGGCCCGGAAAGCCAGCGATGAGGTCCACGGAAATATTGTCGAAGCCTACGTTCCTGAGAGCTTCGAAGGTTCGGAGTGCATCTCGGGCCGTATGAGTCCGCCCCATGCCTTTCAGCTCGTCATCCTCAAGGGATTGAACTCCGAGGCTCACCCGATTGACGCCGGCGACGAGCAATTCTCGGAGAGCGGCACGAATCACACTGGCAGGATTCAGCTCTATCGTTATCTCCGGCTCCGCGACCGTCCGGAAGGTTGAACGGCATTCACTGACAAGCTCGGCCACGCTGTCGGGTCGGATAAGCGAAGGCGTGCCCCCTCCAAAGTAGATCGTGTCCGCAATCGCGTTCCGAAAGAGTTCCGCGAGCCTGCCAGGCTCGCGCTGGAGCTGAAATTCCCGGCTGAGTGACCTGAGGTATTGATCTGCCAGTTCCGGATCGTACGGATTGGTAACGAACGCGCAGTAATGGCATCTCGTCCTGCAAAAGGGAATGTGGAGATAGATGCCGATCCGTGCATTGTCATGTGGAAATACGGGGTTGAGCTCGTTCATTGGCGGGATAGGGCCCTGCCTGGTCGCAGGTCCGGCTGTATGGATGCTAGAGGGTGGTTATCTTGATTTCTATTCGGCGATTGAGCCTTCTCGCTTCCTTTGTGGGCCCCTTGGCCACGGGATGGAATTCGCCGAGTGCAGCCGCGGCCACTCGATCGGGCGGAATGCCTCCGGCCGTCAGGTAGCGGACCACCGCCATCGCGCGGGCGGACGACAACTCCCAGTTGGAAGGATAGCGGGACGACCTGATCGGCACATCGTCCGTGTAACCTTGAACCAGGATGATGAGCGGAACATCCTCGGGGAGCTTGGGGACCATTTCCTTATAGATTTTGATGAACTTGTCCAGCTCGAGCTTGCCTCGTTCGTTGATATCGGCCTTCCCGGAAGCGAAGAGGATCTCCGACTGAAAGACGAATCTGTCGCCGCTCACCTTGATGTCCGGTACCCCGTTGAAGACCGTTTCCAGTTTGGCCAGGAATTCACTTCGATATTTGGCGAGCTTCCGGAGTCGCTCAATCTCCTGGTCCTTCTGTCCGAGGAGGTTCACAAGCTGCGATACCCGGAACCTCTTTTTCTGTTGGACTTCAGCCTCAGCCAATTTCTTGGAGATCTCATCGAGCTTTGACCTCAGGGAGTTGATTTCTCCCTGTAATGCCGCGGCCTTTGTCTTCTGTTTACTTTCAGATCCCTTGGCTTCGGCAAGCAGGTTGTTGAGGCGGTTCACCTCCGCCATGTACCCTGAAAGGCGCTGATTCAGCGCAGCCATGGTCTGGTTCAGCAGCTCGATGCGGGCTCGCAGCTCCGAAATGGTGGAGGAGGCTTCCTTGAGCTGGCTTTTTGTCCCTGAAAGTTCCTTGTTGGCCTCGGTTATTTTCAGGTTCAGCGCCGCGATTCGATCTTCACGTTCCTCCAGGAGATTACTCCGGTCTCGGATCTGGGCAAGGAGCGAGGAAAGCTCCCGGCGTTGTGACTCCACGGCCTTGTCGCTTTCCTCGAGCTTGACGGCAGCCGCGGCGAGTTTCTCTTTTTGAGACGCGATCAGTTGGTCTTTTTCTGTGAGCAGAGACGTTTTTTCCGCCACCTGCGCCAACGCGGATTTAAGCTCCTTCCGAAGCGACGCAAGAAGTTCTTCGAGGTCGGCCGTCTTCTTCTCCTCTGCTCCGAACAGCTCCGTAAGCCGACCTACTTCTGACTTGAGCCGCTCGACCTCATCACTTTTGAGGGAGATCTCATGGTGAAGGCGTGCCAGCTCGGTGTCCTTCTTGCTCAGGGATCTCGAAAGGATCGTTTCCGTGATGGTGAACAGGGTTACCACAAAAACAAAGAGCAGCAGCAGCGCCACCATGATGTCAGTGAAGCCCGGCCAGACATTCAGCCTGGTATGGAAAGATGTTGCGCCGGACCTGCCGCGCATCATTCACCTTCCTTTTCTGGGTTGGGTGGCTCTGCTTTGCCCTTTCGGAGGGCATCCAGCTTTCTGGTCAGATCGGAGAATCCCATGGAGAGAGTCTTGTTCGTGATCTCTCCTTCCAACTTCAAGCGGTCCTGGATCTCCTTTCCGATATCGTCCGAGGACTCGCGTGTGAGCCGCGTCTCGTTCAGGAGGCGCTCCGTGTGGCGATCGAGATTGTCCAGGCGGTCGAGAAGGCCCCTGCGCGTCTCGTTGGCTGACTGAATAGCCTCGCGGGTTCGAACCTCTTCTTCGCGCAGACTCTCCAGCATGCCTTTCATCTCCACCAGTGAATTGGTCACCTTTTCTTCCGCGGAGGACTGGAGCAGGATCACATCCGTCAAGCGGCGAAGATTCTCTCCGAGTGCCTCCTGAAACGCGAGATGATAGAGCCGCTCACCCTCCGGCTCCAGTCCCTCGGTGACGCGAGTTACCGTGGCAACCGGCTCTACCTGGCCTGAGATCGCGGGAAACAGGGATGAAACCACAACACGATCGAGGTCGGCCAGGAAGCGCGCCCGGGCCTGGCGAGTCTGTACGTCCACGAATCCTACGATTACCGATCCCCCCAATCCGAACAGGGATGTGCTGAAGGCCGTGGACATTCCTCCGAGCAGGCCGCCGATGGACGATTTGAGCTCGGTAATGAAAGCGGCGGCATCGTCGACACCCGCGGGCTCGAGTGTCGCCAGGACGTGCTTGACTCCGGAGACAGTGATGACTAAGCCCCAAAAAGTTCCGATCAAACCGAGGAAGACCATGACTCCAATCAAGTAGAGCACCAACGCTTCGCGGCCTTCTTCGGCTGCCTCATCCGCGTCGGAAAGAACAGTGGCCGCCTGCGTGGCGCCGGCGGAGCCACGCTTCATAACCTCGAGAACCCGGCGACATCGATCTCCGACCAATCCTCGATGCCTCCTCGAGAGCAGCCCGTCGACTGACTGTCGGGACGCAGTCCCGCCCAGGCCTCTCGCCAAATTATCCAGCCTCCGGGCCTCGATAATCAGCCTCACAAGCTCCCGAAACGAGAGGACAAGACCCAGCACTCCCACAGCAGTGATGGCTCCGTTCATCCACGGGCGAGTCATGAAGAACGGAATGAGATTTTCCCGAGCCCAGTACAGGCCGTAGGCAACCAAAGCACAGAAAACCACGGCCAGCAGGAAGGTCCGATACATTTGCGGGGAACACCGGCGATGATCCATAAAATGCCTCCTGGAGGAAGGCTGGGGCCCTGCGGAGGGAACTCCGAAAAGAGCGCAGAAACGGAGAGACATTGCAACAGTTGGATTTTAAACCACGCGGTGCGTAGATGCAAATCTCGATTTTTCGCGCGACGTTCTTTCTGCCGCGAACAGTCCCGTGGCAGCAGGAATCGCGCCCTCGACAAGCCTGATGCTCTCGTATTCCACCATGTCTCGGCTGACCCGAAGGCCGTGCGAACCCGCGCCGCGGTTCCTTGAGGTTTGCCCGTACGGACCGCGTCTGTTTCTGCTATAATCGAAAATTGACAGGAACCGGTCCTCTCACAACCTTCCACCACATGAGGGGGTATGACATGGGGTATAGAGCTTCACTGTTCTTCGCTGTCGTTCTCATAATCGGGTGTCCTCTTGTGGCGCTCAGCCCATGGTCTGTCGGGCAGGCATGCGCTCAAAGCAATGTTCTGGCGGTCACCAGTCCCGCGTTCGAGAACGGCGGCATGATCCCGAGAAAGTATACCTGCGACGGGAACAACATCTCGCCAGCACTGAGGTGGAGCGGGATTCCTCGAGGCACAAAGAGCATTGCCGTGATCACCGATGATCCTGATGCGCCGCGCGGGACATTCGTTCATTGGGTGATCTTCAATATCCCGGGAGATGTCACGGGAGCTCCGGAAGGCGTTCCAAGAAGCAGGTCTTTCACCAACGGAGCAACGCAGGGCAGGACGAGTTTTCGCAGAGTCGGATACGGCGGGCCGTGTCCACCCAGTGGCACGCACAGATACTATTTCAAGGTGTACGCTCTCGACACGAAATTGAACTTGGATTCAAGCGCGGACAAAAGGAAGCTGTTGAAATCCATGGAAGGACATGTTCTGGCCGCGGGTCAGTTGATGGGCAGGTACAGAAGACGATAGTGACGAGCTGACCATACGTTCTCGCAGCAGTGGTTCTGTTTTCGCCTCAGGTGAAATCTCGGCTTCCATTGCCGTTGCATCGTCCGGTTTCCGTTGCTGACCGGGATGGGAAAAGTGAATTCGCCGAAATCTCTCGGGCTCGCGGCAAACTCGATTGCAATGAGGCGCACACGCGTCTCCGCGGAAGGGTAGCTCGCATGGAGGTATCTTCAGGCAGCGAGAGTTGGTCGGTTCCCACGGGTCCCGCACTCTCCCGCGGCCGAGGAACATCCCGATCAACCGGAGTTGAGGAGGCAAACCGATAATGGGTGAAAACGCTGGCATCCTGCTGGGCAAGGGGGAAACACCGCAGCATCTCTTACTGAGATTTGCCAACCGCCACGGACTCATCGCGGGCGCCACCGGCACGGGAAAGACCATATCATTGCAAGTGCTCGCGGAAGGGTTCTCCAGCCATGGAATTCCGGTGTTCCTGGCAGACGTGAAGGGCGATCTGTCAGGTATAAGCCGGCCGGGCTTACCGCAAGCGAAGCTCGTGGAGCGCGCGCAGGTTGTGGGTATCGGGGATTACCGGTTTCAAGCCTTTCCCACCATCTATTGGGACATCTTTGGAGTGCAGGGGCACCCGGTTCGCACCACCATCTCCGACATGGGCCCGATTTTGTTGTCGCGCCTCCTGGAATTGAACGATACCCAGGAGGGCGTCCTCAACGTCACCTTCAAATTGGCTGACGACCAGGGACTGCTGTTGCTGGACCTCAAGGACCTGCGGGCACTCCTGAACCTGGTGGCTGAGAGCTCACGGACCTTGAGCGCGGAATACGGCACGGTGCGGAAGGCATCGGTAGGCGCAATCCAACGGCGATTACTCGTGCTTGAGCAGCAGGGGGGCGCGAATCTCTTTGGCGAGCCCGCGCTGGACCTGAGAGATCTCATGCGCACTGATGCGAGGGGCTACGGGTACATCAACGTGCTTGCCGCGGACATGCTCATGCAGTATCCCCAGTTGTATGCAACCTTTATGCTCTGGATTCTCGCGGAATTTTTTGAGGAGCTGCCCGAAGTCGGCGATCAGGAGAAGCCGTTGCTCGCCGTGTTTTTTGATGAGGCGCACCTCCTGTTCGATGACGCGCCAAAAGCGCTGGTTGACAAGGTGGAACAGGTTGCTCGCCTCATACGATCCAAAGGGATCGGCCTTTACTTCATATCCCAGAGCCCCTTGGATATTCCCGACGACGTGCTGGGCCAACTCGGAAATCGCGTGCAGCATGCCTTGCGAGCATTCACGCCCCGGGACCAAAAAGCGGTGCGCGCGGCTGCAGAGACGTTCAGGGTGAATCCCGCGTTCGACGCAAGTACGGCAATCACGGAACTGGGGGTGGGAGAAGCGCTGGTGTCGACGCTCGAGGGAACGGGCGTGCCAGGGGTGGTTCAGCGGACCCTCATACGACCACCGTGCTCACGGATTGGTCCCGCTTCGCCAGAGGAGCGAAGGGCCGCGATGAGTCAGAGTCCTTTTGTGGGGCGTTATGACGAGCTGAGAGACAGGGAATCGGCGTACGAGATCCTCAAGGCCCGTACGGCAAAGGTCCCCTCTCCTTCAGCCGAATCCCCTGACGATCGTACGCGCCCTCAGGAGCGGTCCGGCAGAACCGCGTCCGGAGGGAGCACCAGACAGGGCCTCTGGGAGGCCATGGCGAAAAGCCTGCTGCGGAGCATT
>JARRRG010000020.1:0-12736 GCA_037380965.1 Deltaproteobacteria bacterium | reverse complement strand
ACGCATCCTACCATTTCCACTGGCGGCGGACAAGATGCATGAAGTGATTGCAGCACCTCCCCCGGTCGAGTCTCTTGCCATGAAGCCGGGGACATGACGGTACGATCCGTTGCGTCCATTTTCTGTCGCTGACCGGTTTTCATCAAACCTGATTCAACAATGGAGTCGGGCCCCTTCTTCCCGTCAGCGAAGAGTCATGTCTGACGCTCGACAAAGGGAGGAAGCCGGCCCGTGGAAGTGAGGTGGAGATGGCCGAGGAAAGTCCTTTGAACGGCAAGGTCGTGTTGGTAGTTGATGACGAACCCGATGTTCTCGACACGGTGGAAGAAACACTTCCCATGTGTGTCGTTGAGAAGGCGGGTGATTTCGATACAGCTCTCAGTCTCCTCGAAAAGAACACCTATGATCTGGTTATCCTGGACATTATGGGGGTCCGAGGTTTCGAGCTTCTCGCGCATGCTGTCACCAGAGGATTCTTGACGGTCATGTTAACAGCGCATGCCGCAACGACTGAGTCATTGCGAAAATCGATCAAACTGGGTGCTGCATCGTTTCTCCCCAAGGAATACATGGCTGATTTGCAAGAAGTGCTCGAAGATATTCTTGTTGGCAAAGGAACACGCTTCTGGTGGAAAAGGTCGTTCGATCGAACGGACGAGTACTTCGGCCGGACGTTCGGTTCCGACTGGAAAGAAAAGGATGCGTTTTTCAAGGAATTTGAAGAAAAACTCAAGAGCACGTAAGAAAACAGGATCTTCGTCCGAGCCGGTTCTCTGTGGCATTCATGATCCGCTTCGGTGAAATCGACAGGGTTTCACCTGATATGTCGCCTTTCACATTCCTGCTGCTCAGAAGAGAACTTTCAGATGAAGTGTTGATGAAGACATGTCAATCATACGACATCATGGAGGTCTCGCGTAATCGCGGCCCCTATCCCGCGCCAAAAGAGTTGAGCCTCGACTCCGATTCGTTCCTTTCAATTTCTCATCTGGTCACTTTTATCCCGGCGCTTTCTCTATCCCACGTGTTCACCGTAATGCCCGCCTGCTTGAGCACATATTTTTGTACCCGCTCTGTCGGTGTTTTGGGCAAACGCTCCAGGAATTCCACAAATCGAGGCACGGCAAAGTAGGGCATATTGTCATTGGCATAATGAATCAATTCTTCGGGGGTGAGCGTCTCGCCGGGCTTCAGGACAACGCATATCTTGACTTCATCTTCGGCAAGCTCGGACTGGACTGCAACGGCCGCTGACTCGAGAACTTTCGGATGGGTATTGATGCTCCTCTCCACCTCGAAAGAAGAAATGTTTTCCCCCCGTCTCCGTAGCGCATCCTTCTTCCTATCCACAAAATAGAAATAACCGTCTTCATCCTTCTTTGCCAGATCGCCGGTATGGAACCAAAGATTTCGACAGGCTTCCAGGGTCTTCTCGGGCATATTGTAGTACTCGGACATCATAATGAAGGGCTCACGCGGACGGAACACGATCTCGCCGATCTCCCCGGCGGGTACTTCGTTGTCATCATCGTCAAACAGCTTTACCTCATAGATGTCCATCGGCTTGCCGCAGGACCCGTGCCTCCTGTCGTTCACCTTCACATGGATGGGAATACCGATCTCGGTCATCCCAAACCCTTCCAGGCACTTTATGCCGAATCTCTTTTCCACTTCTTCCATGACTGATGGAGGACACCCTGCCCCCAGGGCAATGCGGGCCGGGTTGTCGAGATCGTCATCCCGCTCGGGCTGCTTGTCCAGAATCGGCATGACCGCTCCGAGATAGTTGAACTGCGTGGCTCCATAGTGACGAATTTGGTCCCAGAACCGGGATGCGCTGAACCGATCCAAAAGGACCATCTCCGCTTCCGCCACCAATACGGTAAGGGTGGTCAGAACCTGAGCATTGAAATGGTACAGCGGAAGGAAGGTGAAATAGATATCTTCCCTTCTGCCGTCCCGATACTCGAGCATCTTTTCCGTGCAGACAATCCAGAAATTGTGGGAACCCAGGGCCCCCTTGGAGAGACCGGTTGTTCCCGAAGTATAGATGATGCTGATCGGGTCCGACGGATGGACCACCACATCCACAGGAGCCTCGCTGCTGTCGAAGAAGTCGTCGAAGCTCGTGATTGGAATCTTGAATCCACCGGCTTCCGGATGGCGCGGGCCTCCCAGGACAATTACCTGCTCCAGCTTCGTCAAGACATCCTCTAACGGTTTCAGGCGCTCCAGGAATTCATGGGCGATGACAAGGAACCTCGAATCCGACTGGTCGACAATATGCCGCAAGTACTCACCTTTATAGGATGTATTGACCGGAACCTCCACCGCGCCGCACTTTGCCAGGGGATCGATTCATCTCTCCATAGGTGACATTGAGGTCCTTGAACCGGAGGAAGATTTTATTCTCGTTCCTCTTTACCCTGTCTTCGATCAGCTCTCCCAGAACCCTTGGTGTGGACACTCCCATCTCAGACCCCCTGATACTCTCTGGCCTCATTGCTTTGTCAGACCCAACGCCCCTGTTCCCTCGGCCACCTTGCAATGACAAGAAAGCGCCCGTGACGGCTCCCACCCTGCCATCCTGTTCTTTGGATCCTGCATTCCGGGCGAGGCGGTCCGTCCTGTCAATTCCTATTGCCGAAAATCAATACCGCGGCGTTGAAGAATCCCACCATTCCACCCACATTCTGGGTGAGCCCCACTGATACATCCTTGATCTGCCGCGGGCCCGCCTTTCCCTGAAGCTGCTTGTATACCTCGTAAATCCTGCGCAAACCGGTAGCGGAAAGGGGATGCCCGAAGCATTTCAGGCCTCCGTCGGGATTGACCGGCAACTCCCCCTTCAGGGTAAAGGTCCCTGCCTCGACGTCTTCCGAAGCCTTCAATCGCGGGCTGAATCCAAGTTCCTCGTACAGGAGAAGCTCATGAATGGTGAAGCAATCGTGAACCTCCGCAAGGGAGATCTCCGTGCGCGGGTTCTCGATCCCGGCCTGCTCATAGGCCCTCTTGGCAGCTATTACGGTCTCGGGAATCTCAAGATAGTCGTAGTCATCGCAGTAGCGTGACTCCCCGGAGCCGGAAGCAAAGGATACCGCCTTGACGAGGATGTAGTCATCACGAAAGTTTTTCGCCATGTCCGCGCGGCAGATGATTGCTGCAGCCGCGCCGTCACTGACCCCACAGCAATCATAAAGGCCAAAGGGGTGGACGACCATCGGTGCGTTCAACACATCGTCCTCGGTGATTTCGCGATGAATATGTGCCTTGGGATTGAGCATTCCGTTATGGTGGTTCTTCACGGCAATCTTTGCCAGAACCCGCCTCCCTTCTTCAGAGCTCCAGCCCTTCTCCTGGAAGTATCGCATGGCAACCTGGGCAAACATGTTTGCGGGCAATAATTCCGATATGATTTTGCTGGAGTCAAAGGGCTCGGGGTTCGGATAGGCAAACCCTCCCGGCCGGTCCTTTAATTTCTCCACCCCACAGGCAAGAGCAATGTCGCAAACACCCGCGGCAACCGCGTAACACGCGTTTCCGAAAGCATGGCTGCCGCCGGAACAGAAATTTTCAACCCGCGTGATAGGAATGTAGGGGAGCTTAAACGCGCTCGAAAGGCGGGCGCCTGATGCGCCCGACACAAGACTGGCAAACCAGGCATGCTGTATGTCGGTCGCTTCGATCCCGGCATCCTCCAGGGCTTCGGAACACGCGTCGACAATCATGTCGTGCGGACCTTTATCCCATAACTCGCCAAACGGGGTGCATCCCATCCCGATGACAGCGACTTTGTCTTTTATGCTTTCCATCCGCTACTCCTTGTCGAGTCTTATATCCTCGGCGGTGCAGATTTCCAGAGATACTGATGAATTCCGTCTCTCACATAGAGTTTTCTGAACGTCATCTCCAACGGCATACCGATCTTGACATCGTCAAGAGAAGTCCAGTCCGTCATCGAACAGTCGATCCGGCCTCCGCCCTCAAAGTTTACGACGCAGACGACCTCCGGCATCCCGGAATCTCCTTCCATGTAATCGATCGAGTAGGTAACCAGTTCACCCTTCTTGTCGGATAGTCTCACATACTCGAACTGGTCCTTGGCCCGACACTTGACGCAGACCCGCTGGGGAGGATGCTGGACGGCGCCGCACGCCGTGCATCTGCCTCCATAGAGACGAATATTCTGCTCCCGCTCCCTCCACAGCGCAGGAGCGGCTATCTCACCGAGAGGGTATGGCGGCTTCTGCTCCGGGAGGAGCCGTTTCCAGTGAAGGTATGCAGCATAGCTGGGAATCATTGATTTTGACCGGAGGTAGTCTTCTACGCTGCGCCGGTCGCTCAGATGCTCTATCCGATCTGTTACTTCGAACGTGTGGGCATCACTCCCGTTTCCGTAGGCGGCCAGGAGAATCGTGTCCCCCGCGGCCGCCTGTTCCAGTGCAGAAGACAGGAGCACAAAGGGATATGCGGTTCCGCAGTCCCCGAGCGAATCTAGCAGCGAATCCTGTAACTGACGCGACGGATCGAACCCGAGCATTTTGGCGAGCTGAGCCTGTCTTCTCTTATCGGGCACGGCAATCGCGATCTTGGAGAATTCTTCCGCGGCCAGACCATACCGGGTCATCAAACCGTTGACTGCCTCCCGGGTGACCCTCAGGTAACCTTCAGTAACGACGAACCGTGTCTCCCATGCCCGAATGAAGCGATCTTCTTCCGAGCGCCACACGTCGAGTATTTCATCACTCAGCGAAAAGGAGTGACCTGCCTTCGCTACGATCTCTGATTTCCCTACGAGGAGGGCCGCCCCGCCATCGGCACACTTCCGTTCCCACTCCGATCCGGGAGCCCCGAGGCGACAATCCGCGGCCAGGACCAGGACCTGCTCCGCGGTACCGGCCTCGACCGCATCGAGCGCGGCCCTGAGGGCTATGGTCCCGGCTCTTACGGAATTGGTAACATCAGCGACAAGGACATCCCGGCGCAGGTCGAGGGCTGTCGCCACAACGGTTGCAGCAAGTTTTTCTTTATAGGGAGAAGTGGTGGACGCAAAAAACAAGCCATCGACGGACTGCCTGTCGAATCCCTTGAGGCACTCCACACCCGCGGCCACTCCCATGGTAACGCTATCCTCGTCGAAGCTCGCAACTATTTTCTCGCCTTTGCCGCCAGACGTCATCGCTGATCGGCTCAGCCGCCATAGAGGTAGGTATGTTCCGTATGAAATGATTCCTGCCATCCAATCCCTCCGTCGTCTCGATCTCGGCTCGATTTTTTTCCTTCTCTCCGCTTCCCGCCTTGTCAGCGTCTGACCGCGATCACCGGCGCTGCGCCTCCGTGAAGATCGCACCGAAGTTTTCGACAAGCGCCTGTGCAAACTCCATGTCCTCGAGATTGTAGGGAACCTCCACGATTGGGATGCTCGGGCTGAGATGTTTCCTCAGCTCCTCCACAAATACCCGGTCTTGTTCGGGATTATGCAATACCGTACCCTCCCTGTCGATCGCGGACCACCCTTTCAAGGGTACCACGAACCGCGCTGGCCCCTGTGCCTTGTTCAGCTTCTCTGCATAGACGAGCGCGGCCGCGGAAAGCTCCTCGTCGTCAAAACGCGTCATAGCCCTCAGTTCGTCAATTTTCAGATGGGGCCTCGAGGCATACTTCTCACGATTGGTTCGGGTGACTCCGCAGCCGGTGAGATTGATGCAGCACGGAGCGAGAACCATGGGAACGCCTCTCTCACAGATCGCATCGAGCCTCTCTTTTCCGGCGGCGCGGTTGCCGCCGAACATCTCCTCGACCACCCCCGCGGGAACGATATCAATGACTCCGTCGAAAAAACCCTGAGAAATCAGGCGATCCATCGCCCGGTCACTGATGCCCTGGGCGTGAAAAGTGAATACATGATGCCCACTCGCCTCGAGCAGGCTCGCTACCTGTTCCGTACAGCGCGGAGAAAACCCGATTTCCGTTATGGCAACCGAAGGGTGCGGAAGTCGTAGTGACGAAGGATCACCGCTTTCCTCCACCATACCCGAGATTACTCCCGCCACTTGCCCGATCGCGTGGGTGAGCAGGTCATTCATCCCCGTGAATTCCATAATTATCTGCATGACGAGGATATCCATGGCATCGAACCACCGACCCACGTATACCGGCATCGCGGCTGACGTGGCAAGCACCTTGGGGATTCCGAACGGAAGGGCTTGCATCGCGCGGGACCCGAGGAGGGCAATTGTGGCTCCTCCCATGGCCGCGGCCCCGTGGACATCACCCCTCGCCAGAAGATCGAGCATCTTCCGTTTCGCACCCTCGGTCATCACCTCGGTCTTGAAAAGCCTGTCCTCGGACTCGAGGATCTCCGCAATATCCTTGCCCACGGAGCCCGCAATCTCCTCCGGGGTAATATCTCCCTTGAGCTCGGAACGTGACCCCATGCTCACGTCCATGATCAGCGCGCGGTGGCCTCTCGCGATGATGCGCTCCTTCAGGAACTGAAGCTGCTCCCCCTTGGTATCCAGGGAGCCGATGATTACGATTGTTTTGTCCACAGCGGTCGATCTCCTTGAACGTTCCTGCCCTGCCCGCTCTTAACGGAGCGATGCTATCGAGCGAGACGTGTCGAGGGGGACCAGCCCTGCTCTCGGAACTGCACTCCCGTTCGCGTTCGAGATGAGGAAGGATCCCATGAATTTCCGGTCTCTGAGGTAGGATTCCATTCTGCTGATTGTGTCGTCCACGCCGGCCCAGCAGTAGACGTTGAGCAGGCAGTGGTGAGTCCTTGTGAAATCGTCCTGCCCGCTGCCGAAGTCGCTCGATATGAACACGGGCACTGCGCCGAGATAGTGCCGCGGGTAGTCCGATTGGATGAGCTCCTTCACCGTTTTCTCGTTTATCGGATTGAGGTGGCTATTCTTGAAGCTGACGACGAGCGCGCCGGCTCCGTGTTCGAGCAGGTACCTTACCCTGTCCCTGATCACCTCACGATCGGGCCCGAGTACGAGCTGCCCGTCCTGGCTTACCTCCTCTTTTACCGAGACCACCATCTCCGGGGAGACAAGGAAGTCAAACAGGGGATTCGGCCCGGCGTTCTTGTGGAATACGGTCGTCTCCTCCTTGTCGGTCACGATCACTCCCATTACTGTCCCGAGCCTCTTCGCGACAATAGTTTCCACCACCGCGGGCATGGAGACCCGCACGACGCCAAGGCGCTTGATGATCTCTTCGGGCGTCATCCCCAGGTTCCGGGCGCCCTCCTCTATGACCTCGACAAAGGAGTCAAGGGGAGTAATCTCGCTATTGCTGACCTCCACACGCACCGCGTGCTCTTCCGCGTCCTGGAAGAGCGCGTCCGTTTGAGAAACCTCTATCTGTATCGTAGCGTCCAGTTTCATGGTACTCCCTCAGATCCTTACTATACGCTTGGTCTGTTTACCGTCCGGCCACGATCCCCAATGCTTGAGCGCCTGGGCAGGCGCCCGTTTCACGAGCCATTCCTCCTCGAATTCTCGATACGGTTTTCCCCTCTCTATCCTATTCTCACGTTCGTTCTGTCGCTCCTTTTCGGTCGCCTCAACGTCGACCACGAGCGTTTCCGGGTCATAGACGACCTTATAGACATTCTGCGCGGTCCAATGCGATATAATCTCATCCCGCACATCGTCCATCACCTTCTCAGGATCGCGGAACAGCACGTCACCGTACCCGGCCCCTCCCGAATTGACGTGGACGATCACGTCACCGTTCTTCACCAGATGGTATTCGCGGGTGTTGTGGGTGACATCGTATTCACCCTCTATGGTTCGCTCTGTGAGGAGCTCGGCCGTGGAGGTGGGGATGTCTTTTGCTCCGTTGGCCAGTTTTTCCCATACATCGGTATCGTGGATCTCGATACCCGGTTTCGCGCTGCCGGGGTACCCGCCGAAGAGTCCGCGGGTGCTTCGAATATGCGTCTCCCGTCCACCGCTGAACATGGCGATCTCAGGGACCTGATGGATGACATAGGCCGATTCGACGCCCGATCCGCCGCGGTACTTCCCGAATCCGCAGCTATCGGTCCGATGTCTCTGATAGAGATGCAGGAGGGGCATCTCCTCCTCCGTCTCCTCGGCATCGTACCCCCGTGAGACCGGGGTGAACAGAAAGGAGTTGCTGTCACAGCCATCCAGCTCATACCGCGCGCCTTGCCCTTCGGTGTTGAACGGGTAGTTCAGCATGTCGGAAAGTCGCACGCCTTTCTGCGTCACACCCGAAATGTTCATTGACGAGCCGAGTCCGGTGGCAGCCGCAATCTGGGGCCGCAGCTCCGTGTCGAAGAGCATTTTGGCGAAGAGATCGTAAAAGGCATTGAACACGAGCGCGCACAGCGAGGGTGCCCTGGAGGTGGGCGCCATCTCGTCCGCGTTGAAGATGCAACCCTTCGGGAAATACCACCGGAACTGAGAATAGGCTGCAGTGCCGATAGGAAGGTCGAAGAAAATGTACTGTAAGACGTAGATTGCCGTGTGCGCGACCGCAATGTGCGGAAAAGACAGGTACGAGCCTGCGTCATGTTCGGGAGACGTACCGGTGAAGTCAAACTCTATGATGTCTCCCTTTTTCTTCGCGGTAATACAGCAGCGAAGGAGCGCCTCCTCCGTGCCTACATGATCGATGAGCGTGACCGCCCTGTAGATCCCGTCATTAATGGTTGCGATGCGCTTCCGAGCGGCTTCTTCGCCTACCGCGATCATCTTTCGCATCATCCCCTTGACGAAGCGCGTGCCCTTCTCTCGAGCGAATTCGCTCATTCTCATTTCCAGGCGACGGCACGCGGTCGCCCGTGCTTTCACGTCGTTCATTGCCTCCCGTGAAGCTCTCATCATGTAGTCGGAGATCATCTCCATCATGTCGTCCCGGAGCTCGTAGTTCTCGCCGATGCGTACGGGTGGCAGCCGCATCCCTTCATAGAAGCGGTTGAGCGCTTTGAGCGGCATCCCTCCAGGCGTGACCGCTCCGGTTTCCGGTGTATGCGCTGCCGCCAAGGCCCAGCCGATAAGCTCCTCACCATTGAAGATCGGCATGATCGCGGTCTGGTCCGGGGAGTGGACTCCTCCATACAGCGGTTCGTTGGAGTAGAAGATATCCCCGGGCCGGACCTTTATGTTCGAATTGGGGTTCATCACATAGTTCTCTATCAGCCACTTCAGAGGGAGCTGGGGCCATATGGCATGCATCAACAAACCTGTGCTGCAGTTGACGAGGTCGCCCTTGGCCGAATAGAGCCCCAATACGCAGTCGCCGGAACGGATCATCATACTGATGCCGGTCCTCTCGAAGACGATGTAACCTTCCGAGAGGAACTGGTTGAGCTTTTCGGTATAAATCTCGAGGTCACCCGGGTTGAGCAGCTCCATCCCTTCAATCTCTTCGTCGGTTGCCGGTTCAACATTCATCCAGGACAGCAGCTTGTCGAATTCTGGACGCATCAGGCCCTCCTTGCCGCATTGATCACGCTGACGTGTCTGACCGCTTCTCGTGCTTCATTCATGGGTCACTGCCCTTCCATGTTCTCTATGATCGTGTTCAGATATTTATCAACCTTCATCCGTGCGCTGGGAGGCAGGACCAGTGTCGTGTTCTTTGATTCGATAATCGCAGGCCCCTCAAGCACGTTCCCCGGCTTGAGCCCACTTTGCTCTATGATCGGGGTGGGCCGGAATTCATGGTACTCTTCCCAGAATGCGTCCCGTGTTCCCTTGAACGCGTCCTTTGAGACCACTTCTCCTGCAAGAGGGTACGATGGGAGCTCAATCTTGTGACGGGGAAGCACGGTGTGGAGGATGAAATGCTGAGTCTCGATGCCCCCTTCCGGGTACAGGGCTATTTTGTCGTACACTTCACTGAAGTTCCTGATGAACTGCTCACAGACCGCTTCCACGTCCGCCTCACTGGAAAGCTCGAGACGTGGAGACGTGATCCTGAGTGTGTGGACCTGGCCGCCAAACTTCATTTCCAGTTCGAGCCTGAACACCACGTCGTCCGGAGTGAATCCCTCCAGCTTCACATCGGTGAGGGCCCTGTTCTGGAGATCCCGAACAACGTCATTGAACTCCTCATAGTCCTCGAAGTAGCCGTTACCCCAGGGTTTAAGGAGCGTCAGGCTGCGAGACCGCTCATATATGTGGATGATGTCCATGCCGCCCGATCCCAGGGCGCAGAAGACAGGGGAAAAGGGAAAGATCGCTATCCTGTTGAGCTTCCCGTAGAAGCCGAAGCCGCAGCAGTGGGTGGGACCGGCTGCCCCCGCGGCGAACAGCACAAACTCCCTCGGGTCAAATCCTCTCAAGTACGTTTCTTTGACAATGATATCCCCCATGTTTGCGTCGGCCACCTTCTTGATACGCCAGGCCGCTTCGACAGGATCGATGCCGAGAGGATCGGCTATCCTCGTTTTCACGGCATCCCATGCGAGGTCCTTGCGAAGCTTCATCTTCCCTCCGTAAAAGTAGTCGGGGTTGATGTAGCCGAGGATGATGTCCGCATCCGTGACGGTCGGCTCGCGCCCGCCTCTGTCGTAGGCAACGGGACCGGGGGAGGCCCCTGCACTCTGGGGTCCCACTTCCAGTCGATTGTTCAATGTCTTATTGATCCAGCCGATCGATCCCCCGCCAGCTCCGATGGACCGAAGCCACAGCATGGTCATGTCCACCCACCAGTCCTCGACAACGGGCTTGTTCTCGTAAAAGCGCGGGCTGCCCTGGATCACGAGGGAGAGGTCAAAGCTCGTGCCGCCCATGTCGCCGACGACCACGTGGTCGAAGCCGAGCATTTTCCCGAGATAGGAACCTGCCATGAGGCCGGCGATGGGACCGGCGCTGTAGGTCTGGAGGGGTGATGAGCGGTACACCGGAGCCATTCCTCCGGTACAATGGATGGCGAGCAGACTTTTTGAGTACCCGTTCCGCCGCACATTACCCGCAAGATCCATCATTCCCCATTGGATTGGCTTCTGGAGGTAGGCATTCAATATCGTGGTAGTCGTTCGGGTGTATTCGCCTCGCTTGGGGCACACTTCAGAAGAGAGCACGACGGGAAACGCGGAGGCCAGGGAGGAGCCCTGGAACTCGTCCTGAATAATCTTCTTGATCCGCTGCTCGTGCTGTGGGTTCAAGTACGAGTAGAGAAGGCTTACCACAAACCCTTCCGCTCCCCTGTCAAGGAGAGACTTGACCTTTTCAAGGACATCCTCCTCGTCCAGGGGCCTGACGATTGAGCCTCGTTCGTCAATCCGCTCCTTCACTCCCACCGGCATCGCGCGCGGGATGAGCTGTTTGGGTTTCTCGACCCGAGCGATGTTACGCATCTCCTTGACCGTCATTTTGTCGGACCAACTGGACCCCTTTCCGATCACGACAAGATCCTCGAAGCCTTCGGTCGTGATGAGGCCCAGCCTTGGACCGACCTTCTGGATCAGTGCATTGGTGGCAAAGGTAGTCGAGAATATGAAGCTGTCCGTGTTCCGCAACAGCGCCTCCACCGACATGCCCAGATCCTGAGCCGCCAGTTCAACACCACTCATGCAGCCTTCGGCGAGCCTGTGCGGAGTGGTCGGCGATTTGGCGTACACAAGCCGTCCGTCCAGAGCAACCACCACGTCCGTAAAGGTTCCGCCAGTATCGATATCGATGTGCGCGCCCATATCATGCACCCTCTTTCCCGGCATATTTTTCCTTCAATGCGTCCACATCCAATTCGATCTCATAGGTTAAGGGATGGCCCAGGGGCAAGATTTCGTTCTCAATCATCACCCCGCATTGGGGGCAGTAGAACTCAACGATTCGCACCCAGTCAGGGTCGGGTGAGAAGCTATATTCGCCTGCCACGAGCGGCCGGTAGATCTCTCTTGGATCCCGAGCATACGCAAGGCACCCTTCCTTAAAATTCTTCCTGACCGAAACCAGCTCCTTGTCGCAGTGGTGGCATGTCCACATTTCCCGTTCCAGATCCACGTCAAGGTTTTCGGTGATCCTTCGTTTCATTTTCTCCCCCTCGTCTCGAAGACGTCCGACAGCGCGGCGTCGGGAAGTTTCCATTATAGCTGCCGATAGTGGCGTAAAACATTTTTAGCAAGAGGCCAAATTAATGCAATAGCGATCTCCTAATGATCTCATAAGGCAGGAGAGAGAAGGAAACAGAACTTGACGGCGTCAGGGGTTGTGTAATAGAGATTGATATTATGGGAAGATTTCAGCTTAATTTGCACCATGTGATCTCCTTCTATTTTCTGGCCAAGGAACAGAGTTTCAGGAGGGCCGCGGAGAAGCTCGCAGTCACCCATCCGGCGATCACTCAGCATGTACATGGACTGGAGGTTCAGTTTGGAGTGAAGCTGGTGAACGTGAAAAAGAAACGGGTGCAATTGACAAGGGCCGGCGAAAGGCTCCTGCTCTACGCGGAAGAGCTCCTCCACCAGGCGGTGATGACCGAGAACTTCCTCAAGAGTTACCGGTTTAACAATCTCGCCCTCGGGATCGCCAGTCCGCTGATGTTCTATTTCACGGGTCTCATAGACAAATTCAAAGAGCTTCATCCGTCGATTCGGCTTTCAGTACGGGAGGGGCCGTCCATGAGGCTGGTGGAAGAGCTGCTCGACTTCAAGCACGACGTCTGCCTTATTGGAGTCTTGTTCCCATATAACAAGAGAATCCGATTGTTCCGTCTCCCTTGCGACGATCCGTTGGTTTTTATTGCCAGC
>JARRRG010000019.1:0-11731 GCA_037380965.1 Deltaproteobacteria bacterium | reverse complement strand
GGCATGTGCGTCGGGGCCAGATGCGTTTCAGGCAATATCATGAGCGCCCTGCACACCGTCACGAAGGTGATCCAGGACGAAGCCGGAACCCCGTACCACGAGCGTCTGCTGAAGTTTCTCGCGAAAGTTCAGAAAGAAGACCTCTCCGTGGCCGGCTGCATAACCGACCCCAAGGGCGATCGCAGCAAGAGGGCCGCCGACCAACCGGACCCGGATATGTACCTGCGGATCCTCGATCAGAACCAGGACGGCATCGTGATTCGCGGTGCCAAATTTCAGATATCGGGCGCGACGATCGCGCACGAGCTGATTTGTATGCCGACCACAGCCCACCGGGAGAATGAATCGGCGTACGCCGTGGCGTTTGCAATTCCTTCGGACACCAAAGGCCTCACCTTCTTGCATGGCGCGCCGGCCCCTGATTTCCGTCGTTTTGTCGGCAAAGACCTGGACCTGGGCAATCCGAAGTATGGCGTCTATAATTTGGCCCACATTTTCTTTGACGATGTCTTTGTGCCCTGGGACCGGGTCTTTATGGCAGGAGAAGCGGGGTACACCCATCGGTTGGTTTCCCAGACCTCGCCCACGTTCCGCTGCGTGACCACGTCGTGCAAATGCGGCCACCGTGACCTCCTCATGGGAGGAGCCGCGGTGATCGCGGACTATAACGGCGTGGGCAAGGCAAGTCATGTCACCCAGAAGCTCACCGAGATCCTGTACGACGGGGAGCTGGCCTGGGGCTGCATCGTGGCCGCGGCCACCATGGGAACCAGATCGCCGTCCGGCAGTTTTTACCCCAACGCGCTTCTGGCCAATGTGGCCAAGAGGCACGGCACCATGGCCCTGTGGAATGCCGCTCGACTCGGGGTCGACCTTTCCGGAGGATTGATCATGACCAGCCCAAGCTCCGACGATATGAAGCATCCCGAGCTCGGGCCCTTTATCGAGAAGTACATGCGGGCCAACCCTGAGGTGAGCACCGAGAATCGCCTGAAGATGATGAGACTGATGGAGTATCTCACCGGTATCGGCTGCATCCTGGTGGCAGAATCGACGCAAGGCGGCGCGCCGGTGGTGGTTCAGCAAATGGTGATCAAGGGAGAGCTCGGCAAGCGTCTCGAGGAGTACAAGCAGCGTGCCATGGAGCTGGCGGAGATCACGTGATTCATGGTTTTTCAACTGACGTTTCTTATCAAGGGAGAGTAGGACAGCATGGAGCCCTGGAAACCTTGGGATGAACTATTGGCCGAGCTCGGGGCCAAAGAAGAACGGGCCGGGCTCGGCGGTGGACAGGATCGGCTGCAAGCTCATAAGGCCAAGGGGAAGCAGACGTGCCGGGAACGGATTGACGCGTTGATCGATCCCGGTTCATTTCGTGAGATCAACATGCTGGCGGAGACCCAGACCTTCGAGTTCGACATGCAAAAGAAGAAGATCCTCGGAGACGGAGTCGTTACGGGTTTCGCCACCATCGACGGTCGCAAGGTTTTCGTGTATTCCCAGGACGTCACCGTCTTCGGTGGGTCAGCCGGTAGAGCCCACGGGGAGAAGATCAACCTGATGCTTCGCACGGCCCGCAAGGTCGGCGCGCCTGTCATTGGACTGTACGAGTCGGCCGGCGGGCGCATTCAGGACGGCATGCAGAACGAATCGGGATACGGCCAGATGTTTTGGGAAAACACCCAGTGCTCCGGAGTGGTACCGCAGATCGCGGCCGTTATGGGCGCGTGCACCGGTGGCGGGGTCTATTCCCCGGCCATCATGGATTTTATCGTCCAGGTCAAGGGCACGGCTCAAATGTTTATCACCGGCCCGGGTGTCATCAAAGAAGTTACCGGCGAGGAGATCACCTTTGAAGGATTGGGTGGAGCCGCGGTGCACGCCCGCGAGTCCGGCGTGGCTCACCTGGCCGCTGACAACGACGAACACTGCTGCAAGCTGATACGCCGGCTCTTGTCATACCTCCCTTCGAATAACCGGGAGACTCCACCCGCGATTGAGAGCAGGGACGATCCCGACCGATCAAGCGACAATTTGATCGAAATTGTGCCGGCCGAGCCCACGAAGACTTATGACATGCACAGCGTGATCCACGAGCTGGTGGATTCGGGCGATTTCTTCGAAATCCACCCCTCCTTTGCCAGAAACATCATCGTTGGCTTCGGACGTTTGAACGGAAAAGTCGCGGGCGTGGTGGCCAATCAGCCGCGGGTTCTGGGTGGAGTTATTGACATCGACGCGGCGGACAAGGCCGCGCGTTTTATCAGGTTCTGTGACTGCTTCAGCATTCCCCTGGTGGTTCTGGCCGATGTGCCGGGGTACCTCCCGGGTTCGGATCAGGAAAAACGAGGCATCATCCGGCACGGCGCGAAAATGCTCTACGCCTTTTCGGAAGCCACGGTGCCCAAAATCACCATCGTGGTCAGAAAATATTACGGGGGAGCCATTCCGGCCATGTGCTGTCACGAGACCGGAGCCGATCTTTTGCTGGCCTGGCCCACAGCCGAGTTTGCCATGTTGGGATCGAAGGCCGCGGTCCCCATTTTGTACCGGAAGGAAATCGAAACGGCCGCGGACCCGGAAAAGGTCCGTCAGGAAAAGATCATCGAGTATAAGGAGACAATTCTCTCTCCCTATTATTCAGCTTCCAAACAGTATATCGACGCGGTGATTCGGCCGGCCGATTCCCGGCGCTGGCTGATCTGGGGGCTCGAGCTTTTTGAGAACAAAGAGCCGGAGCTGAAAGTGTGGAAAAAACACGGCAACATACCGCTGTGAATCACCGGGCATGGCGGTTCGATCCACTCCTGCGCGAGGACTCGTGTTCCGAGCTGTAGGACAACCAGTGCTCATTTACGACAGCGGCGCGCTTCAATCCGGAAAGAGCTGAATGATGGATGAAACCTATGATATGGCAGTTATCGGAGGCGGTCCTGCGGGATACGTGGCCGCGCTCCGGGGCCGGCAACTCGGTCTCAGCGTGATCTTGTTGGAGAAAGAGCGGATTGGTGGCGTCTGTTTGAATCGCGGCTGCATCCCTACCAAGGCGATCCTCTCGGATATGGAGGGCGTCCGATGGTGTCGGCGTGCAGCCCGGGAAGGGATCCTCGACCGTCAGCCGAGAATTGATTTCTCTCGCCTGATGCATCGCAAGGACGTTGTCGTGGAGAAGATGGTCTCCAACCTGGAAGAGCACCTCGCCAAAAGTGGAGTACGAACGCTGCAAGCCACGGCCGGCATAGTGGATGCGGGAGCAGTCGCCACCGAACAGGGAGAGATCGTCAGAGCCAAGAATATCGTCATCGCGTCCGGTTCCCGTCCATGGACTCCGCCCATCGCGGGAGCGGACTCCCCGGGCGTTATCGGAACCCGGCAGGCTCTCAATCTGGAGAAGCTCCCCTCGCGGCTTGTCATAATCGGCGGAGGCATCATCGGGCAGGAATTCGCCGCCATATTTTCCTCAACGGGATGCCGGGTCACCGTTCTCGAGGCTCTCAACAGGATTCTCAGCGAAGTCGATTCAGAGATCGCCCGAAAATACGCGAGCCTCCTTCCCGGACGCGGCATTTCTACCGAAGTGGGGGTGACCGTTCGGAGTATCGAGAAGGTGGGAGATGTCCTGAAGGTGGCGTATGAGAAGAAATCGAAAGAAAAAACCGCGGACGCGGATCTTGTCTTGATGGCTACGGGACGGCGTCCTTTTTTTGAGAATTCCGGCGTGGCCGAGCTGGGCGTCGACATGGAGCGCGGCGCGATCCGTGTTGACCGATTTCTCAGGACTTCGGTACCCGGAATCTATGCCATAGGGGATGTGGTGGGCAAGCAGATGCTGGCACACCTGGCGTCGTACCATGGTGAGGTCGCTGCCGAGAATATCGCGGGCCACAGCCGGGAGGCGGAAGATGACCTCGTCCCCGCGTGTGTTTTCACCATGCCGCAGATCGCGTGGGTCGGTCTCACCGAGGAGCAGGCAGTGAAATCAGGGCGCCCGTTTCGAACCAGCACGTTTTCGCTTTCCGCAAGCGGTAAGGCCATTGCAATGGGCGAGTCCCGGGGATGGCTCAAGGTTCTTGAGGACAGGGAGACCGGTCGACTCATCGGGGCGCATTTCATGGGACCAGCGGTATCCGAGCTTGTGGGCGAGATAACGCTGGCTATCCGAAAGGGAATGTCCGCGGCGGACATCGTCGACACGATTCATCCTCATCCGACCATATCCGAGGCAATGAGAGAGGCCGCGTTGGGTTTCCTCGACGGGCCCATCCACGCGGCTTCCCGAACCAAATCCTACGAGGGGGACAATCGTGAACCAGGAGAATAAGGTGTCCGCGTTCACCTGTGAAGGAGTGCTGGAATGTCCGGACCGTTAGTCGGCGTACGAGTCTTGAGTTTCGGCAGAGTGCTGGCCGGTCCGTACGCTGCCATGCTGCTGGCTGATCTCGGGGCCGAGGTGATCAAGGTTGAAGATCCGGGCAAGGGGGACATGGCCAGAGCGAACGGCCCGTTCATTCAGGACCTGAGCTCCTATTTCCTGAGCGTCAATAGGGGCAAGAAGAGTCTCTCTTTGAACATGCGTCATGAAAAAGCCAAGGAGATTGTTCGGGATCTCTTACCGGAGATAGACGTCATTGTGGAAAACTTTCGGCCCGGGATCATGAAAAAAATGGGCCTCGATTATGAATCGGTCAAGGAGCTCAATTCGCGTCTCGTCTATATTTCAATCTCGGGCTTCGGCCATTCCGGCCCCTATTCCGAGAAACCGGCCTTTGACATGGTGGCGCAGGCCATGGGCGGAACGGTGAGTATCACCGGTGAGCCGGGCCGTCCTCCCGTACGCGTGGGATTCTCGATCGGTGATATGGGCGCGGCGTTGTTTGCCGTTTCCGCCGGCCTGGCCGCGTTGTACGAACGTGAGAAGAGCGGCCGGGGCCAACATATTGACGTGGCCATGCTCGATTGCCAGGTGGCTCTCTGTGAAAATGCGTGTACCCGCCACTTTGCCACAGGCGAGGTTCCACGGCCAATCGGCACGCGGCATCCGATTGTGACCCCTTTTCAGGTTTTTCCCACTCAGACCGACGATATGGTGGTGATCACCTTTCGCGATGACGAATGGAAGAAGCTCTGTCAGGTCATCGGTCGGGAAGAGCTGGCTGAAGACGAGAGGTTCAAGACCGGCGCGGATCGTACCGTGAACCACGCGGAACTCGAGCCTCTCCTCATTGACGTTTTCAGAACCAGACCGCGGGACGAGTGGCTGGCACTGTTCAACCGGGCGGGAATCGTGTCGAGTCCGGTAAACAATATCGCGCAAGCGCTGGAAGACCGGCAGGTGCAGCAACGGGAGATGGTCCGAACCGTCGAGCATCCGCGCCTGGGTAACCTGCAGGTCGTGGGGACACCGATGAAGTTCTCGAGGACACGGTGCCGCATTGAACGCGCGGCTCCGGATGTGGGAGAACACACCACGGAAATCTTGACCCAGCGACTGAAACGGACCCGGGAAGAAATAGACCGGTTGGAACAGGAAGGGGTCATCTAAGAATGGTACTGATCGCGGCTGGAGGCCGGAACGCCTGAATTCCCGTGCGATTCGGCCGGAGGTGGAGATAGTAACGATTCCTGACAAGGAGCGAACAACCGATGGCATTAATGACAGCAGAACAATACGAAGAGAGTTTGAGGCGGCTGAATCTGGTTGTGTACATGTTCGGAGAACGGGTCGAGAACGTGGTCGATAACCCGATCATCCGACCCTCCATGAACGCGGTGTCCAAAACGTACGAGCTGGCCCACCTCCCGGAGCACGAGGACATCATGACCGCGACCTCTCACCTTACCGGTGAGACGATCAACCGGTTCACCCATATCCACCAGAGCGTGGACGACCTCGTCAAGAAAAGCAAAATGGGCCGACTGCTGGGCCGCTTGACCGGATGCTGTTTCCAGCGTTGCGTCGGTATGGACGCGCTCAATGCCCTGTCAATCGTGACCTACAATATCGACCAACAGCGCGGCACGAACTACCATGACCGTTTCACGGAGTACCTCCGATACGTGCAGGCAAACGATCTGACCTGCGACGGAGCCATGACCGATACCAAAGGCCATCGAGGGCTTCCGCCGCACAAGCAGCCCGACCCGGATCAGTACCTCCATGTGGTGGAAGAACGACCGGACGGCATCGTTGTCCGGGGGGCCAAGGCCCATCAGACGGGCGCGGTCAATTCCCACGAAATCATTGTCATGCCAACCGTGGCGATGCGTGAAGAGGATCGGGACTACGCGGTCAGCTTCGCCCTGCCCAGCGACGCCGAAGGGATCGTGTACGTCATGGGCCGCCAGTCATGCGATACGAGAAAGCTGGAAGGCGGGGCAATGGATCAGGGCAATCTGCTCTTCGGCGGTCACGAGGCCCTGGTGGTGTTCGACAACGTCTTTGTCCCCTGGGACAGGGTCTTCATGTACAAGGAGTATGAGTTTGCCGGCCAGCTCGTCGAGAGTTTCGCGGCGTACCACCGTCAGAGCTACGCATGCAAAGTAGGAGTGGGAGATGTGCTCATCGGCGCGTCCCAACTGGCTGCCGTGTACAATGGCGCGGCCAAGGCGAGCCACATAAAGGACAAGCTCATCGAGATGAACCACCTCAACGAAACCCTTTACTGCGGATGCATTGCGTGCGCGTCAGAGGGTTACCGGGAACCGAGCGGAACGTACTCGGTCAACACTCTCCTGGCAAACGTGCACAAACCCAATGTTACCCGGTTTCCCTACGAGATAGCTCGATTAGCCCAGGACATCGCGGGCGGATTGATGGTGACCCAGCCCTCCGAAAGGGACCTGAGATCGGATGAAGTCGGTCATTGGCTCGAGAAGTACCTGCAGGCCAGCACGGATGGGTCAGTGAATGAACGAATGCACGTACTGCGACTCATTGAAAACCTCACCCTGGGCACGGCCGCGGTCGGCTATCTGACCGAATCGCTTCATGGAGCCGGTTCACCTCAGGCTCAGCGCATCATGATTTCCCGCCGGGTGAATATGGACGAAAAGGTGAAAGCGGCCAAGAGGCTTTGCGGGCTCGAGGATTAGGGCAACCGGGTCATCTGAGTCGTGAGTGTCACCCAAATAATGTGAAAGACAGGAAAGGGTAACCGGAAATGGCAGTGGAAAAAATCTTCATCCTCCCGGGTGGTTTTCTCGATATTGACCGTTCGATTTTCTTGTCAGCCGTGGATATGGGTCGGATGATTACCTGTCCGGTTTACTCGATCCTTCTTATCACTTCCGACGGGCCTATCCTGATCGATCTCGGCTTCAATCCGGAGGGGGTGCAAGATCCCGAACGCGCGTGGGGCCCCCGCGCCAAACTGATCCCTCCTCAAGTGAAGAAAGAGGATGACGTGCGGTTGCGGCTCAAAGAAGTGGACCTGGAAGTTACGGATGTGAAGATGGTCATCCTGACTCACATGCATTGGGACCATACCGGCTCGCTGCGTTTCTTCAAGCATTGCCCGGTGGTGGTCCAGAGGGACGAGCACAGTTTCGCCTTCTCTCCGGACCCCTACCTGGCTCCACCGTATATGCCCAACCACCTCGATCCTGCGCTGGACTACCGGTTATTGGACGGTGACAGCGTTGTGGCCGATGGAGTATCCGTGGTCAAGACACCCGGACATACGCCCGGGCATCAGTCCGTCCTGGTCAGAAAATCGGATGGAAAGCACTACATCTTTGCCGGTGACGCGGTGCCGCTTATGGAAAATATGGCGCGTAAGATACCTCTCAGTAACACGTGCAGCGCCAAGCAATGCGTGGACAGCCTGTACCGGATTGAACATCTCGCTGAAATTGTGGGCGCGAAAATCGTCCCGGGCCATGACATGGCCGCGTACGAGAACCTGAAGAAGTGTCCGGAAGCCCTATAGAGAAAGTCTGTGGTGGCGCCGCGATCGTAACGGGAATGAACGTGGTCTCCGCGGCTGCCAAACCGATACCCATTTGAGTTGGAAAATATGTGCGAAAGCCTGAGTATCCCCCTGTTTGACAGGGCCCGAAAGCATGGAGACCGCGCGGCTCTCATTGCCACTGAAGGAGTTTTCACGTACGAGGATCTCATGCGAGCCTCGGCCGATGTGGCCGCAGACCTGCTCCAGCACGATAAGGACCTGAACGAAGCGCGCGTCGCGTTCCTCGTGCCGCCGGGTTTCAGATATGTGGCCGCGCTGTGGGGCATCTGGCGCGCGGGTGGTCTGGCTGTTCCGCTCGCGGTAAGCCATCCCCGACCGGAGCTGGAATACGTTGTCGATGACTCGGAAGCCTCCATTGTCGCGGTGGCACCCGAGTTCGAAGAACGACTCCGCCCCATCGCGGAGGAGAGGTCCCTCCGAATGATCACCGTGGACCCTGACCGGCCCGAGACCCCCCGGCCTCTGCCGAACGTGAGCCCCGGGCGGCGGGCCATGATCATCTACACGAGCGGGACCACGGGAAAGCCCAAAGGGGTTGTGACCACGCATGAGCAGATCCAGGCCCAAATCACCACCCTCGTTTCCGCGTGGGGATGGAAACCGGACGATCATATTCTCCACGTGCTTCCGCTGCATCATGTCCACGGCATCGTAAACATACTTCTCTGTGCCCTGTGGAGCGGCGCGGTCTGCGAGATCATGCCTCGATTCGAGGCCGACGCGGTCTGGGACCGAATGGCCCAGGGGGATTTGACGCTCTTCATGGGTGTTCCGACTATCTATTCCCGCCTTATCTCCGCCTGGGAATCCCTTCCTGAGGAAGAACGGCACAAAGCGTCCGCAGGAGCGGCCCGACTCCGCTTGATGGTTTCCGGATCAGCCGCGCTGCCGGTGAGTATCCTGGAACGATGGAAGGAGATCACCGGTCACGTCCTCCTGGAACGCTACGGTATGACTGAGATCGGCATGGCTCTTTCCAACCCGCTTCACGGAGATCGAGTCCCCGGGTATGTCGGCAGACCGCTGCCCCACGTGAGCGTCAGGGTAGTGGATGAGAAACATGACACTCCGGTCGATGCCGGGCGGCCGGGCGAGCTCCAGGTCCGAGGTCCGGGGGTTTTCCTCGAGTACTGGCGCCGACCGGAAGAAACCGAGGCCTCATTTTCGGACGGCTGGTTCCAGACCGGCGATGTGGTCGTAGTTGAGAACGGTCTTTACCGCATTCTGGGCCGAAGCAGCGTGGACATTATCAAGACCGGCGGTTACAAGGTTTCAGCCCTCGAGATCGAGGAAACCCTGCGCAACCATCCACTGATCGCTGAATGCGCGGTGGTGGGGATCTCGGACGAAGAATGGGGCCAGCGTGTGGCTGCGGCCGTGGTACTGAAACCGGGAGAAAAGCTTGAACTTGCCGATCTCCGCACCTGGGCCAAGGAACGATTGGCCCCGTACAAAATACCCTCGAAATTGCTCGTCACGGACGCGTTGCCCCGCAATCCGATGGGTAAGGTGATGAAGAACCAGGTGGTCAGAATCTGTGATGAATGATGAAAGCACCCGGAGGAAGGAGGGGATGAACACCAACCGCTGAAGGCGAGTCATTTCTGTCCGGGAGAATTCGTTCCGGTTTGCAGTGCCGGGCACCCCATGAGGGGCCGGATTCTGCTTTGTCTCATAGCCGCGGGCACGGGAGCTGATCCGAGCCCTCGTCTCAATACAGGTAGTCCAGGTAGCTCGCGATCACGAGCCACAGGTGCGAGAGCCCATTGAAGATCCAATTGTTCTGCGTGTAGATCGTGACCGTGGCCGACGTGCCCACACGGCGCGGGACCCGATTCGGGTTGGTCTCGATCGCGAGGCGCACGGGAAATCGCTGGAGCGGTCGCACCCAGTCCTTGGGTGTCACGACATCGCACAGAATACCCGACGGCTGGCCCTGGCCGACCTTGACCCCCCAATCCGAGCTGAGAACCTTGGCGTTGAAGATGCGGCCGGGATACATCCGGAGGCTTATTTCCGCGGGCTGGCCTCTTCTGATACGTGACATGGCGTTCTCTTTGAAGTTCGCCACGACCCACCACGTATCCGAATCGATGATCGCCATAACCGCTTCCCCGACCTTCACATAGGTTCCCTGGCTGAGCTGCAGATTGGTGAGAGAGCAGCTTGTCCCGCCTGAGCTGTGCGTACGCGCCTTCCTTTTCGAGCGCATCCACCTTCTTGAAATCCTCCTGTGCATATGCCAGCTCCGATTTGCGCTGCCCAATTTGATCGGTGAGGCGCTCTTTTTTGCGCTGGAGTTGCGCCACCTGCTGCCGGGTTTGCACGAGCTGGGCTTCGAGTCGTTCGACTGCGTACCGGTATGGTCGGGGATCGATGTCGAACAGCCTGTCGCCTTTCTTTACCGCGCTGTTGTTCCTCACAGGGACCGCGGTGACCCAGCCGCAGACCTGGGGTGCTATCTGAACCACGTACGCCTGGAGGTACGCGTCCCGGGTGAACGGGGTGAAATGGCAAACCAGCTCATAGTAGGCTACCAGGGCTACCAGTACGAGGATACCGATGACGATCCAGCCGCGTACGGAGGGCCGGGGAAAGGCTATACGTTTCATCGGAGCTTCTCGACCTCCCTACCGTCGGGAATCGAATTCGCGGAGAGCCTCCGTTGCCTCGGAGATCTCCTTGAGATAGCCCAGGAGACGGACGATCCCTTCATGGGCTGCGGCAAGCGTGGCGACGCTCGCGGCGTCTTCCGACAGTGTCTTTTGGTTTCTCCGAAAATCCTCGACACAGGAATGGAATGCGGTCTCAATGTCTCGAACACGCTGCACCGTGTCAAGGGAGGAAAACGATGTTAATTCGTCCCGGAGCAAGTTGAAAACCCTGGCGATCTGTTGATTGACCTCACTCAGCGCGTCAAGGAAAATCTTCAGCGCGTGGTTCCGGTCAGCCTCCGCGGAACTTCGCCGCAGCGTGGCCAATACCGGCAGAAGATCCATGACACCCCCGAGCACACGTGCGTACAGATCCACCCCGCGTCGGGAGCCGTCTATCATGTGGCGGCTATCATTGAGGAGTTTCAATGCATTTGGAATGTCCGCGGTCATGAGATCGGAGGGACGACGCAGGTGCTCTTCCTCCTGCCGGCCGGGATGAGCCGACCGCCCGAACAGGTCTCCACAGTAGCCGAGCATGCGGGAGAGGTGCAGCCGAAGCCGCTCCAGAGGATCGACGGGCCAACAGAGGTAATGGACCACCATAGCTGCGAGGCCGCCAAAGACGGCTCCCCAGAAGCGGCCTTCAACCGCGTCAAGGGAACTCGGCGGGCCCGCCTAGTAGATAAGGACAACGCTGATGGCCAGTGCCGCCTGCACCCCGGCGTACGCCATCCATTCGGGACCGCTTGCCACATAGGACGCCACGAATATCCCGATGAGGAAGAGCCAGAGCATAACGGGGAAATAGGGAAGATGCGCGACCACGAAGATGGCGAGCAAGCCGTAGAGCGCCCCGATGAAAGCTCCTGTGGCACGGAGTCTCCACTTGAGGAGTGACTGGCCCGCGTTGGCCTGGCCACCGATGATCAATCCCGAAACGAGTCCCTGCTCGCCGCCGGGTATGCCTACATAGAGGAGGCACCCTAAGACGATCAAAATGGTTGTGCACTCCCTGGTGGCACGACGGACGCCCTCCCAGTCTATGCCTCCGTCGCGGGGGGTCGGGGTGTCATACGGGGAACGTGCGTAATTCTTCTCGATCCG
>JARRRG010000018.1:0-10476 GCA_037380965.1 Deltaproteobacteria bacterium | reverse complement strand
TTCTGCCCCAGGAGCGCCGAGGTCACCCACACCTTGTGCCCACCAACATGGGCGGCGATACTCTCCCAGGTCTCCCCCTTGTTGTTCTTCGCTTCAAGGATTGCCTGGGTGACTTCGTGACGAGTCATACGTGTCTCCTTCCGGTAAGTGCTTCTCACGAGCGCAGAGAGGAACCAAGAATCATGCCACAAGGGGCCGCCGGTGGTGTAGGTATTGGTAAGTGACTGGTAAGATTGCTGAAGGCTTACAAGACCTGTGGGGCATGCCGCGGCGTCAGCGTCACAAAACTTACCTGGAGGTATGAAATAGATCGATGAACGACATAATTGTATGATTAAGTAATATTGGAGACGCATGGGTAGCTATCACGGTAAGAGGCTACGCGTGGGTACTCTTCGCGCACGAGCCCCACTACCCCCCTCCTGCTCCCCGTGGCCGCGCATTCCTCCCCGAACCCCGAAGCATGCAAACATCACCGGTTCTCACCCTGGCGACCGGCCCGCGACCCTGAGCCGGGTCAGCCCCTCACCATGATCACGCGGCATGCCGACCTGAAATGACGGGAGTACCGATGGACGTTGAATCCACAAGGGGACTCTGTGCATCTAATGTTGTGACTGAGGTAATTCCGAAGGCAGAGGAGAGAGGTCGATGAAGACCGCATATACCGTACTCACAGCCGCACTCGGGATAGTGCTCGTGGCAGGAATGTTGTACGCAGGTCCTGCCAGCGCCCAGCCGCTCAACGAATATGGTCAGCAATCCGATCTTGCCGCGTGTGAATGGGACTGCAAACTCAGATACGGCTTGTGGCCCTTGGCGGACGAGCTCGACAAAGAGCTTCAATTCAGAGGCTACTACGGGTATTCCACCTGTATCCAGAAGTGCAATCGCACGTATTGGCAGAATTTCGACAAAGACGAGGACAAACTGCTCGACTGACCACCCCGGGTTCGACACAAAACAGACGCATTCGCGCGGGTGAACGGCTCTGTTGGCCGATCCACGACCGGTCAACGGCTTCGTATCCATTCGAGGACGAGATCGGTGTGCCGGAGATCGGGGAGCACGAGATCAGCGCCGGCCGCGCGGAGCTCTTCTATGGCGTAGGGTCCTGTGGCGACAGCGATCGAGGACGCGTGGTAAACCGCGGCGCATTCGACATCGAGAGGCGTGTCTCCGATCACAATGCAGTCCGAGTAATTCACGGCCACTCCCTCGATCTCCAGGAGTCGGCGGACCGCGACGGGGAGGAGCAGATTTCTATCCTCCTCGTCGTTCCCGAAAGCGCCGAATGGAAAGAATGAATCGAGGTGAAAGGGCTCGAGCTTGAGCCTGGCCCCTGCCTCGACATTGCCGGTGAGAAGGCCGAGGAAGATTCCGTGTTCCGCGCGCAATCTCTGCAAAAGCACCCTGACGCCGGGCTTGACATGCCCCTGTACCGTTGACATCACCTCCTTGAGACAGACAGGGTACGCGGCAAGGAATCTGCGTACGAGTTGACCGTCCGGGTCTAAGCCCAGCGCGGTAAATGCTTCCCGAATAATTTGAGCATCGGTTTTTCCTGCGCAATCCACGCCATCGAATCCGTCTCTGATCCCGGTGAGCAGTTCCAGGGTACGATTGAACCCTTTGTTGCCGGCTCCGCCGGAATAGATGAGTGTGCCGTCGACATCAAAGAGAACGAGTTTGGCCACTTTCCAGACCCACCTCCATTGGCATTCGCTGTCACATCGGCCTGTCCCGGGCCTGCCTTCTCAGACCCGGGTCCAACTCCCCAGACTGCGCCAGTGTCACCACGACCACGCGCTTCGGCCGATCACGATATTACCACGGTACCCGTACCGGCTTGACACTCGGGCTCTCTTTTCTCGGTTATACCGGTCGGATGCAGTCAGACGAGCGCCCTCCGGGAATCATGCCCGCCGTGCGTTACGACTGATGGAAGGCACGCAGGGCAATGCGGCGCTGCGATGCTTGACAAGGCAGCCGCGTACTGCTGAAATGAAGGGTCTTGATGAGCGGCCCCGATCTGGAGACCCCATGACCACCCGGGAATTACTGGAGATACTCGACGGTACCCTCCTGGTAAACAGCCACCGTGACGATGACGAGTTTCCCATGGGCGGAGCGGCTGACCTGATGAGTGACGTGCTGGCCTTCGGGATGGACGGCATGGTTCTTATGACAGGCCTGACCAACCCGCAGGTGGTTCGTACCGCGGAGATGGCCGGGGTCGGGGCAATCGTTTTTGTGAGGGACAAGAAACCGCCTCCGGAAACACTCTCACTCGCTCGAGACTTGGGCATAACGGTCATCCGCACCGGCTACACGATGTACGAGGCGTGCGGTCGCCTCTATCACGCGGGGCTTGCCGGTCTCGGGCGGGTAAAGATCGTAAACGACTCCTGGTAAGATGGCACGCAAAGAGATCACAAAGGTTCAGGAGCTGATTTACACGACGAGAGTCGAGACCGTTATGGCTCCGGACGTGATCGTTGCACACCCCGCGATGTCCCTTGCCGATGCCAAGAACTTGATGCGCGATCGGCGCATCTCCGGCATGCCGGTTGTCGTAGATGGTCGGGTCGTGGGGATCGTGAGCATGTCCGATGTCATTCGTGCGCTGGAATCGGGACGAATGGCCACGCGGGTTGACGAGAACATGACCGCGGATGTCACCTGCGTCACGGTGGACGCGTATGTGGTGGAGGTAGTGGGCAAGCTCGGCAGAGAGGGGTTTGGGCGAATTCCCGTGGTCGATCGAGAAGGACATCTTGTGGGGATCGTCACGACCGGCACCGTCATGCAATCGCTGCTGCAGGCGATGGACACGAGCTACAAGAAGAAGGAAGAGGAGAACCTTCACCGGTACCGGGCCAGTCATATCTTCGAGGATGTAGTCTCGGACGACACGAGCCTGGTCCTCCGCTTCGTGGTGGACGACCGGGACTTCACCAACGCGGGTACCGCGTCGAGTCAGATCAAGAGGTCGCTCCAGCGCCTCGGAGTGCCGCCCGCGCTTGTTCGGCGCGTGGCAGTGGCCGTGTACGAGGCGGAGATGAACCTGGTCATTCATTCGGATGTGGGGGGAGAGATCGTGGTGGATGTCCGTCGGGAGCGGATGTTAATCTCCGCAGTGGATCACGGACCGGGCATCGAGAACATCGGGCAGGTGCTTCAGCCGGGTTATTCCACCGCGCCTCAGTGGATCAGAGACATGGGATTCGGCGCGGGCATGGGGCTTGCCAACATCAAACGCTGCTCGGACTTGATGCGGCTCCTGTCGGAGCCTGGAGTTGGAACGAGACTGGACATACTCTTCCTTTTTCGTGATAATCCCATAGGGGTGTCCTCAAAATCGGGGGAAACCACTTGACAGGCGGTTCAAAATGGAAGATAGTTACGCCTTACAACTTGATTCCAAATCTGACAATTCGAAAATTCTCCACGCTGTCCATCGCAGCTCCCATGAGAGGTCATGCTTGAGTGCCCCTCTGGAATGATCGAGGGGCCCATGCAGGAGAAGGGGTATGCTTAACGATTACCTTCCAATTCTGGTGACACTGTTAGTATCCGTTTTTCTCGGCGTGGCAATCATCGTTCTCTCCTCCGTCCTGTCGGCACGGGGTCAGAGCAAGGTGAAGTTGATGCCATACGAGTGCGGCATGAATCCCATAGGCGACGCGAGGCGTCGTTTTTCCGTCCGGTTCTTCCTCATTGGAATGCTGTTCATCGTGTTCGACATCGAGCTGATCTTCCTGTTCCCATGGGCTGCCATCTACGACAAGCTGCTGCTGTTCGGGTTTGTGGAAATGCTCATTTTCGTACTCGTGCTGCTGGCAGGGCTGGTCTACGTATGGAAAAAAGGAGCCCTGGAATGGGAGTAGACAGACCTCTGACCGATACGGTATATGTGACAGATCTGGAACGGATGATAAATTGGGCGCGGAAATCCTCGATGTGGCCGCTCGGTTTTGGCCTGGCGTGCTGTGCGCTCGAGATGATTGCGACCTTTGTGAGCCGGTACGACCTCTCCCGATTCGGCATGGAGGTAGCCCGGCCTTCTCCGCGTCAGGCAGATCTGATGATCGTGGCTGGCACTGCCAGCAAAAAGATGCTTCCTGCAATCCTGAGGATATACGAACAGATGGCGGAGCCCCGCTGGGTTATTGCCATGGGTGCTTGTGCCTGCACCGGAGGGATTTACAAGAATTACGCCGTGATTCAAGGAATTGATCGGCACCTGCCGGTGGACGTGTACATACCTGGATGCCCTCCGAGGCCCGAGAGCCTTCTGGAAGGTATACTCCAGCTTCACGCCAAGGTGATGAAAGAACCTTCCTTCCGTAATCCCAGGAAAACTCGGATCAAGGCGGCTCCCTGATGAACCAGGAATCAATCGGAGAGAAACTTCTCGCCACCTTTGGAGAGGAGACGATAGAGGAAACGGTTCTGTTTCAGGACCAAGTAAGCGTTACGGTCTCGGCCGAGGCGATAGTGGCGGTGTGCCGTTTTCTCAAAGAGGACTCGGAACTGGCCTTCGATTTCTTGTCCTTTGTCGGCGGGGTGGACCGGTATCCCGCGACTCCTCGTTTCGAACTGATCTATCAACTCTATTCGCTCAAGCATAATCACCGATTCCGCGTCAAGGCCCGGGTTGACGAATCAGAAGAGAATCCGGCATCAATCGATTCAGTGGTCGAGGTCTGGCCCACGGCGAACTGGCACGAACGGGAGACCGCTGAAATGTTCGGTATCACGTTCAACAATCACCCGGATCCGCGAAAACTCCTCCTGCCGGAGCACTGGACGGCTCACCCGCTGAGGAAGGACTTCCCCCTCGAAGGCACGGACGAGGATACTCCCGATCTGCCGAGAGAGCAGGGATGAGGAATGTAGCTTATGCCAGACGGAGCGGCAAAAGAAGAACGCAGGGTTGAAACCCTGGAAGTCAATATCGGGCCCCACCATCCCAGTACCCACGGGGTCTTTCGGGCCGTGGTCGAGCTGGACGGAGAGATCGTCACTGACGTAGTTCCCCACCTGGGATATTTGCACCGGGGTTACGAAAAGACCTGCGAGAACAAACACTACCATAACGTCATCCCTCTGGCCGAGCGCTGCGACTACATGGCAGCCTCCGGCAACTCAGTGGCCTACTGTCTGGCCGTGGAGCGACTTGCCGGTATTGAGGTGCCCGAAAGGGCCCAGACCGTCCGCGTCATCATGGCCGAACTCTCCCGAATATTCAGCCATCTCTTCTGGCTGGGCACCCATGCTCACGACGTCGGCGCCATGACCCCGCTCTTCTATTGTCTGAGGGAACGCGAAGAGATCATGAACATGTTCGAGCTGACCGCGGGCGGCCGGCTCATGCCGAATTACGTGAGGATCGGCGGTCTGGCCCGTGATCTCGAAGATGGGTTCCTCGAGCGGATCCGCGCGTTTACTGAGACGTTCGATCGACGCGTTGACGATTACGAGGCGCTCCTCACCAAGAACCCCATCTATATTGACCGTACCAAGGGCATCGGGATACTCCCGACGGAAGATGCCGTGGCGCTCGGTGCCAGCGGTCCCGTGATTCGGGGCTCAGGCGTGGCATGGGATATACGCAAGTCCGAGCCTTATTCGGGGTACGACAAGTATGATTTTGATATCGCGGTTGAAGACGGCTGCGATGTATACTCACGTTATCTGGTAAGAATCAGGGAGATGCGGGAGAGTAATCGGATTCTGCGGCAGGCGGTGGACACCATCGAGGAGACGCCGATTCGCGCGGTCAAGCACAGTTTGGTCTTCCCGCCTCAGCACGAGATCTATGACAAGACCGCATCCCTCATTCATCACTTCATGCTGGTGGTTGAGGGAATGAAGATTGCACCGGGAGAAATCTATCATGCCATCGAGTCCCCGCGGGGAGAGATGGGAGTTTACATCGTGAGTGACGGCGGTCCCCAACCGTACCGGCTCAAGTGGCGAGGGCCGGCCTTCGTGAACCTGGAGGCTTTGGCGCTCATGAGCAGGGGAGCGTTTCTCTCCGATTTCATCGCAATACTCTCCAGCGTCGACATTGTGCTGGCGGAAGTGGATAGGTAAAGGAGCCTGAAGCTTCATGACCCTTGCGGAAGTGGTGAAAGCCCTCGAATTGGATGTGAGAACGGGCCAGGATGAGATGGATCGCGACGTTAAGGGAGGCTACGTGAGCGATCTTCTCAGCGATGTCATCGCGGGAGCCAAAGAAGGTGACCTGTGGATTACCCTGCAGCTTCACCAGAACATCGTGGCTGTCGCGTTTCTGAATAACCTGGCCGGCATCGTGATCGTGGGTGGCAGGGAACCGGAGCAACAGACCCTCCAGAAGGCCGAGGAACAAGATGTTCCCATCATGGTGAGCCCCCTGCCCGCGTACGAATTGGCAGGCAGGCTCTATAAGATGGGAATTCGTCGAGAGGAGTAAAAATCGGTAGGCGGGCCCCGAGACCTCCTCTCCGCGGATCGGCACGGATCGAGGGAGGCAGAATCGGGCGGCTCGACGTGAATGCCCCGTGCTACCAGGGGTATTGGCTGAAAAATAGAGGCGCTCTTTCCCGCGGCTGACTGCGGACGACCCGCTCGGCCGCGAAGCGACGAAAGGGGATCTGGCAGGTCGATCTTCACGTTTACAAAATGGACCTCCACATCCATACGGTCCTGTCTCCCTGCACCGAAATAGCGGAGATGACGCCCATCGCCATTGTCAGGACCGCGGCTGAGCGGGGACTCGATATGATCGCGATTTGTGATCATAATTCAGCCCGAAACACCGCGGCGACCCGACGGGCCGGAAAGAGCAGAGGCCTGACCGTGATTCCGGGAATTGAGGTAACCTCCTCGGAAGAGGTCCACATCCTGGGATTGTTCCCGTCTGACGAAGATGCTGCGGCCCTCCAGGATGAGATCTACTCCCGATTGCCGGGAGCAAACGACGAGGAGATCTTCGGCTATCAGGTAGTCGTGGACGAGCATGATCAAGTGGAAGACCTCGACACCCGGCTTCTCATAGGAGCGACCACTCTGAGCGCCGAGCGGGTGGTAGAGAGTATCCACGACTTTCACGGCCTGGCCGTAGCCGCTCATGTGGATCGGGAAGGATTCGGGCTATTCAGCCAGCTTGGATTCATCCCTCCCGGTATGAAGCTCGAGGCTCTCGAGATTTCGCGGCGAACGGACTATGAAACCGCTCGAAACCGGTTTCGCCAATGTCATGGGTATACGATGATAACCGGGTCCGACGCGCATTTCCTCGAGGAGATCGGCGTGGTTTCAACCCGGGCCAGAATGGCTGAACCGAGTTTCGAGGAGCTCAAGAAGGCTCTGGCCCGTGAAGGCGGCAGAGGCATCCTGGAATTGGAACCGGACTGAAAAGGATGGAACGCCCATGAAGCTCTCTTGCGGAGCTTGAGAATCCCGGCCCATGCAGGATCTGTCGCTGCACATACTCGATGTGGCGGAAAACGGGATCAACGCAGGTGCAAACCTGATCCTGATAGAGGTGAACGAAGATATCGAGAAGGACAGGCTGACCATAACCATTGAGGACAACGGGAGCGGGATGGAGGTCGATTTCCTCGGGCGGGTCCTCGACCCGTTTGTGACCACCCGCACCACGAGGAAGGTCGGAATGGGGCTGTCGCTGCTCGAGCAGACAGCGCAGGCCGCTGACGGCACCCTCACCGTTGAGTCCACTCCAGGACGGGGAACCAGGGTGACGGCCGATATGAGCCGGAGCCATATCGATCGGAAACCGATGGGAAATATGGCCGACACCATGACGACCCTGATCGCAGGTAATCCGGACGTGGACTTCACATACGTCCACAGAAAGAGCGGACAGGAGTACAGGCTCGATACGCGGGAAATCCGTGCGGAGCTGGAAGAAGTGCCGCTGAATGTTCCGGAAGTGATAGAGCTCATCCGCGACAATGTCGTTTCAGGGCTGGAGGAGCTCTCCGTAAGCTGATTGACGACCTGAATCCTTCAGGATGACCATGGAGTTGAAATAAAGTGCCACAGTCAGATGGAATGAAAGACCGGGATGAGATACTCAAGCGGGAGAGCAAGTCGACCGTTGAGGTCATCCCACCGGAAGAGCTGGAGAAACTTGACGAGATCATCGACAAGTACTCAGGCAAGGTCGGATACCTTATCCCCGCGCTCAAAGACGCCCAGGAGATGTACGGGTACCTTCCCATGGAGGTGCAACGCCGAATCGCCCATGGATTGCACATATCTCCCTCTCACGTGTACGGCGTGGTGACGTTTTACTCCTTCTTCACCATCACTCCACGGGGCAGGCACACGATACGGCTCTGTCTGGGAACCGCGTGCTATGTAAAGGGGGCGAAGGAAATCCTGGAGAATATCGTCAAAGGAATCGGTCTGAACGTTGGCGAGACATCCGAAGACGGTCGTTTCACCCTGGAGGCGGTGCGCTGCCTTGGAGCGTGCGGCCTGGCCCCCGTCATGCTCGTGGACGACGATACCCATGGAAATATCAACCCCGGCGACACATTGCGAATCCTGGAAGCGTACGAGTGAGCGGGAGATTCACGGGGAGGACGAGTCGTGGCCAAGATATCCATACAGGACTTACAGAAGATAAAAGAGAAACAACGGTCGAAAATGGTACTCCGCGACGGAAAGTATCGGGCCAAGATCACGGTCCACATGGGCACGTGCGGCATCGCGGCGGGGGCCCGAGAGATCATGACACTCTACCGGGATCTTATCGGTGAACGACATATTGAGGATGTGATCCTGACCAATTCAGGGTGCGCGGGTCTCTGCGCGCAGGAGCCGATGATCACCGTCGAGCTCGTGAACCAGTCGCCGGTGAAGTACGTCAAGCTCGACAGAGAGAAAGCCCAGCGGATCTTCGACGAGCATGTCATGGGAGGAAACGCGGTCGAAGATTACGCGCTCGCCCGGGGAAGCGAAACTACCGCGAGCTGAGGAAATTCCAACGAGGTTCAGAACTCTTCCCGGATTCGTCCGGCAGTATCAGGTATAAGCCGGCGGAGATATGTTGATGAGTGCAAGCCCTTTTTACAGAATGCAAATGATGCTGTGCGCAGGGACGGGTTGTATTGCCAGCGGCTCTCTTGAGGTGAAGGCGGCCCTGGAGCAGGAGCTGGCCAAACGGCACCTGCAGGACGACGTGCAGATCGTGATGACCGGCTGTAATGGTTTCTGCGCGATGGGTCCCATCGTGGTGGCATTCCCCGATGGGATCTTCTACAACCAGGTCAAACCGGAACATGCGCCCCTGATCGTTGAAGAGCACATTCTCAAAGGTCGGGTGGTTCAAGAGCTCCTCTTTAAGGAAGAGAAGGCCAAAGACCAAGTCCCCTTGCTGAAGGATATCGGCTTCTTCGGCCAGCAGCGACTGGTCGTGCTTCGCAACCGCGGGCTGATCGACGCGGAGAGCATCGACGAGTACATCGCGCGGGACGGGTACGCGGCCCTGGCAAAAGTCCTCCAGGAGATGAGCCCGGAAGACGTTATCGAAGAGATCAAGAAATCGGGGCTCAGAGGCCGAGGCGGGGGAGGATTTCCCACGGGACTGAAGTGGGAGGAATGCCGCAAATACGAGAACTTCCCGAAGTACACGATCTGTAACGGAGACGAAGGAGACCCGGGCGCGTTCATGGACCGCTCGGTCATGGAGGGCGATCCCCATTCGGTCCTCGAGGGCATGGCCATATCCGGGTACGCCATCGGAGCCGAAAAGGGATACATATATGTGCGCGCGGAGTATCCCCTGGCTATTGAGCGTCTCCAGAAGGCCATCGACTCGGCCCGTGATTACGGCCTGCTCGGAGAAGGCATTCTCGACTCGGACTTCAATTTCGACATCGAGATTTATCCCGGCGCGGGCGCGTTTGTCTGCGGTGAGTCCACGGCTTTGATGTTCTCTATCGAAGGGAAACGTGGGATGCCGCGGATCAAGCCGCCCCGGAGCGCGGAAGCCGGCCTCTGGAATCAACCCACGAATTTGAACAATGTGGAGACCTTTGCAAACGTCAATCCGATCATCCTCAACGGGGCCGACTGGTTTGCTTCGATCGGCACGGAAGGGAGTAAAGGGACCAAGGTGTTTGCCCTTACCGGCGCGGTAGCCAATGTCGGCCTCGTCGAAGTGCCGATGGGAACCAGCCTCAAGAGTCTCATCTTCGATATTGGCGGGGGAATCCCGAAGAAACGCAAGTTCAAGGCGGCACAGATCGGGGGGCCGTCGGGGGGCTGCATCCCGACAGGCAAGGAAGAGGTGGAGATCGACTACGAATCCCTGACCAGTGCCGGGGCCATGATGGGTTCAGGCGGTGTGGTGGTCATGGACAACATGACCTGCATGGTGGATACCGCCCGATTCTTTACCGGCTTCTCTGTTGAGGAGTCGTGCGGCAAGTGCGTGCCCTGCCGTGAGGGCCT